>DAHVFK010000172.1 GCA_027317055.1 Betaproteobacteria bacterium
GACGATCACCTCGGCGGCCGTCTCGGCCAGACATTTGCCGGAGCGCAGGTACCACGGAACCCCTTCCCAGCGCCACGAGTCGATGAAAAGCCGCAGGGCGCAGAACGTCTCGACGTCGGAGCGGCGCGCCACGCCCTTTTCCTTGCGGTAGCCGGCGTACTGACCGCGTACCAGGTCGCCGGATTTCAGCGGGCGCATGGCCTGGAACACGTCGGCAGTTTCGCCGTGCACCGCGCCGAATCCCCTGTAGCTCGGCGGCTCCATGGCGAGTAGTGCCACGATCTGAAACAGGTGGTTCTGGATCACGTCGCGCAGGCAGCCCGCGGTTTCGTAGAACCCGCCGCGGCCCTTGACGCCGAAATCCTCGGACAGGGTGATCTGCACGCTGGCGACGTAGTTGCGGTTCCAGATCGGCTCGAGGAACGAGTTGGCGAAGCGGAAGTACAGGATGTTCATGATCGCCTCCTTCGCCAGGAAGTGATCGATGCGGAAAATCGAATCCTCCGGGAAAACCGAATGCGCAACGCGATTGAGCTCCTGCGCCGAGGCCAGGTCGCGTCCGAACGGCTTCTCGACGATGACGCGCGCCCCCTCGGCCAGGCCGGCGGCGCCGAGCCCCTTGATCACGGTGGCGAACAGCGCGGGCGGGATCGCCAAGTAGTGCGCCGGACGCCGTGCATTGCCCAATGCCTTCTTGAGCGCGTTGAACGTGTCCGGATCGTTGTAGTCGCCGTCGATGTAGCGCAGCAGGGAAAGAAGGTGCTGCAGCGCTCGCCGGTCGTCGATCCTGCCGGATGTCTTGATGCTGTCGGTCGCCCGCTTGCGCAGCTGCGCCAGGCTCCACTTCGAGGACGCGACGCCGACCACCGGAACCTTCAGGGTGCCGCGCTTGGCCATCGCATAGAGTGCCGGAAAGATCATCTTGTGCGCCAGATCGCCCGTCACGCCGAATAGCACCAGCGCGTCCGAGCGAGGCGTGCCGCTCTTGGTCTTGTTCATTTCAGCTTCGTCCCTTCTTCCCATTCTTCATTTTGGACTTCTTTACCCGGGGCGTGAGCGCGTTGCATCTGCGCGCGAAGCGTCGGCCGCAAGCCGACCGTCCCGTAAAGGAGACCCCTGAATAGGGAGAAAGTTTCCGGGAACGGGTCGCGCCGCCTTTCGACCTCGGCCATCGCGACGGCATCCGGCGTGATCGCGATTCAGAATCGTGTTGGAGATGCAAGGACTTTCGCGTCTGCATTCATGGTCATGGCCGGTTTCCGTCGTAACGCAATACAGGCAGGCGGGTACGCATGCTCGCCCAGGCTCCGGCGGGTGTCGGTTCGCTGTCGCACATAGCGCCCCGGCCGCCCGCGGCGCTGTCGAGGGGGGGAGGCTGTCTTGCTTAGCTCTGATTCACTTTTGCGCGCGTTTCGGCGTTGACGACGATATCGCCTGCGCGCTTCGCGCCGATCAGCTCCTCGCGCACCTGCGTCGCGGTTATCGCCGGGGCGGTCGTGGGCGCTTGCGGGGGATGGTCGCTCTCCTCGTTGGCGAAGGCCGGCAGCGCGAACAGGCTGCCGAGGGCGATTGCGATGATTTGACGTTTCATGGCGTGGCTCCTTTTCAAGTGGGGTTATCAAATGCCGCGGGTTCGCCGCGACAGTGATTCCACTCTAGAGAACCCCGCTCCCCGAGGATGTGCGTTTACGCACCGGATTTCGCTGCTGCGGGCTTGATGCGCCGGCGCCATTGCGCATCGCGCGATCCCACGGGCACAATGGCCGTGTTGAAAATTTCCGTCCGGCTGGATTGGCGCGACGCCGCCGCGGCCGTCACAAAAAGAGCGCGCAGCGCCGAGGCAGCTTGAGAGGAGGGACATGACATGCCTTTTCGCAGCAAGTACCCGGATGTTGCGATCCCCGAGATCGCGCTGACCGATTACGTCCTCGCGCATGCGCGCGAGCGCGGCGACAGGCCCGCGCTGATCGACGGCCCCAGCGGGCGCGTCGTCACCTACGCACAGCTGCCGGCCCTGGTGGCACGCGCCGCGGCGGGCATCGCACGCCGCGGCTTCAAGAAAGGCGAACGCTTCGCGATCTGCAGCCCGAACCTTCCCGAGTACGCGGTCGCGTTTCACGCCATCGCCTCGCTCGGCGGCACGGCGACCACGGTCAATCCGCTTTACACCGCGGGCGAAATGGCCAAGCAGCTGAACGACTCGGCTGCGCGCTTCCTGCTGACGGTTCCCCCGTTCCTGGCGGCCGCGCGCGAGGCGGTGGCGCAGTCGAAGGTCGAGGAGATCTTCGTTTTCGGCGAAGCGGAGGGCGCCACGCCGTTCGCTGCGCTGCTTGCCGGCGACGGCGCGCCGCCGAAGGTGACCATCGACCCGCGCGCGGACCTGGTGGCGCTGCCGTATTCGAGCGGCACCACCGGCCTGCCCAAGGGGGTCATGCTCACGCATCACAACCTGGTGGCCGAGCTGTGCTCGGTCAGGGGAGTCACCGACGCCGCGCTGATCCTGCCCGAGGACACGGTGCTCGCGTTCCTGCCGTTCTTCCACATCTACGGCATTGTCGCGTTCCTCAACCTGAGCCTGCTTCAGGGCGCGACCGTGGTCACCATGCCGCGTTTCGATCTCGAGCAGTACCTGCAGCTGGTGCAGAAGTACGGCGTGACGATCCTGCACGTGGTGCCGCCGATCGCGCTCGCGCTGGCCAAGCACCCGATCGTCGACAAGTTCGATCTGTCGAAGGTGCGCGGCGCGTTCTCGGCCGCGGCGCCGCTGGGCGACGCCGTCGCCAGCGCGCTGCACGCGCGGCTGGGCTTTCGCGTGTCGCAGGCCTACGGCATGACCGAGGTCAGCGGCGCGAGCCACCTCGGGCCGACGACCGAGGACAAGATCAAGCCCGCCTCGGGCGGGCGGCTGATGCCCAACATGGAATGCAAGATCGTCGACGTCGCCACCGGCGCCGAGCTGCCCGTGGGCGAGCAGGGCGAGATCCTGGTGCGCGGACCGATCGTGATGAAGGGCTATTTCGGCCAGTCCGGCGCCACGGCGGCCACCATCGACGCCGAGGGCTGGCTGCGCACCGGCGACATCGGCTATGTCGACCCCGAGGGCGACTTCTTCATCGTCGAGCGGACCAAGGAGTTGATCAAGTACAAGGCCTTCCAGGTGGCGCCGGCCGAGCTCGAGTCCGTGCTGCTCGCCAATCCGGCGATCGCCGACGCGTGCGTCATCGGCATCGCCGACGAGGAGGCGGGAGAAGTGCCCAAGGCCTTCGTGGTGAAGAAAAGCGAAATCGGCGCGGACGAGGTGATGGCCTGGGTCGCGGCGCGCGTGGCAGCGCACAAGAAGGTGCGCGCAGTGGAGTTCGTGGACCAGCTGCCCAAGTCGGCGACCGGCAAGTTGCTCAGGCGCGTGCTGATCGAGCGCGAGCGCGCCCGCGCGTCCGCCTAGTGGTGCTGCGCGAGCCGCAGAACCGACACCGGCTTCGGGAATAGGCATGGAATTCTTCGCCACCGCATTCATTCCGGCCTCGGTGGAGGATCTGCTGCGGCGGCTGACGATCCACGACCTGCCGCGCTGGTGTGCTTCGATCGAACAGGTGCTGGGCGACGCGGAATCGAGCGGCGAGATCTACTGCGTGTGGGGCGCGTTCCATGCGCGCCGCGAGGAACTGCGCCAGGGCGTGCGTTTTTCGTTGCCCGGCTGCCCGAACGCGCTGCAATGGACCGTGACGACCGGAGTGCCGCCGGAGCCGAGGCACAGCGTTATTCACGCCACCATCAACCGTACCGAACACGATCGGGACTTTATCGAATCGATCCGGCAGTTCGTGGACGACTGGAAAGCCGGGCTTGAAGCGCGTTGGTAGCCGGGCTAAGGCTCAACGCGGGTGCAACCACCCGGGCAGAAGCTCATAGGGGTTGGTCTTGATCGACGGGTCGACGGTGACGCCGTGCTCCTGCAGGCGGGTGTGCAGCTGGCCCGATTTGAGGCTGTCGAAGACCTCCGTGCAGCCGCCCGCGAAGTCGCCGCCGATGAAGATCTGGGGCAGGGTGAGCGATCCGGTCCGCTTCTTGAGGACGTCGAACATCTTGCCGCCGCGATCGCCCTGCTGGTAGGCGGCTGCATCGAGGTCGATCGAAGTGTAGGGGACGCCGTACTTCGCGAACGCCTTGCGCACCGAATCGCAGAACTCGCACCACTCGAACGCGAACATGACGACCGGCCGTGCCGGATCGCGCAGCATCGCTTCGAGCTCGCCGGCGGCCGCTTCGTCCGGAGAATCGGTCGCATCCGCTGTCGCCGGCGCCGAAGGCGGGGCGACGTCGAATCGGAATCCCGGTGTCGATCTTGACAGTTCGATCTCCTCCGCGGTCATCTCGGCGGCGACGTCGTCGAACAGCGGGGTGGAAAGGTAGCGTTCGCCGGTGTCCGGCAGCATGCACAGGATGTTGGCGCGCTGCGGCGCGGCGCGGGCGACCTGCAGCGCAGCCGAAAAAGTGGCGCCCGCCGAGATACCGACGAAGATGCCCTCCTGACGCGCCAGTTCCCGCGCGCAGCGCAGCGAATCCCGGCCGTCGACCGGCACGAAGCGGTCGATGCGCCCGGCCGCAGCGACCTGTTCCGCGAGGCGCGGCACGAAGTCCGGCGACCACCCTTGCATCAGGTGCGGCCGCGAGCGGGGATGACTCGCGCTGTGTGACCCGTCGCCGCGCCTTGGCTGCGCGATGCCGCTGGCCAGCATGTCGGAATTGTCCGGCTCGCAGACGACGATCTGCGTGCGCGGGCTTCTTTCCTTCAGCACCCTGGACACCCCGTTCAGCGTGCCGCCGGTGCCGAAGCCGGTGACCCAGTAGTCGAGCGAGACGTCGGCAAAGTCCTCCAGGATTTCCACCGCGGTGGTTCGAGCGTGGATCTCCGCGTTGGCCGGGTTCTCGAACTGGCGCGGCTGCCACCAGCCATGCGCCCTGGCCAGTTCCTCGGCTTTGGCCACCATTCCCGAGCCCTTCTGCCCGCCCGGCGTCAGAACGACCCTGGCGCCGAGAAATCGCATCAGCTTGCGCCGCTCGACGCTGAAGTTCTCGGCCATGGTGACCACCAGCGGATAGCCTTTCTGCGCGCAGACCATCGCGAGGCCGATTCCGGTATTCCCGCTGGTGGCTTCGACGATCGTCTGGCCCGGCCTGAGCTCACCGCGGCGCTCGGCGTCCTCGATCACCCCCAGCACCAGCCGGTCCTTCACCGAGCCCATCGGATTGAAGGATTCCACCTTGACGTAGAGATTGACGCCCTCGGGGCCCAGCTTGTTGATGCGGATCACCGGCGTGTTGCCGATGGTGCCCAATATGCTGTCGAATCTCCTGCCCACCGTCGTTGCTCCTGGCTACATGCCGACCAGCTGGGCGGTATAGCCCGCTGCCCGGGTCTTCTCGAGCAAGGCCGCCATGCTGGTCTTCTTCGGGTCGAAGGCGATCATAAGCAGATGCGCCTTTCCTGTGTTGAACCGCGGCGATATGACGCCCTCGACGCTTCGCATCGTGTTCTCGAGCGCGGCGCGCGCGTCCTCGCTCAGGGACTCGTTGATGTGGATCATGACGTCGCTGATGCTCATCTTATTGCTCCTATCAAAATGATGCGCTGCTGCGCCCGAAATCATGCCTCGACCATGTCCGTCTTCGTGCTCTGTACGAACGCGACCAGCTCCTCGCGACCGGGCTGGGGGACCCGAAGGGCGTCCAGCGCGGCATGGAAATGTCCCAGGAAGGCCGACCAATCGCTTTCGCTGATGCTCATTCCCTTGTGGGAAGACTTCATGTCCCGCCCGGTGTAGTACAGCGGCCCTCCGGCGCTCGAGCACAGGAAGTCGATCAGGAGCTGCTTTGACCGCTTCAGGCTGTCCTCCGGCCGATGCTGCCAGAAGCGGCCCAGCAGCGGATCCGCACGCAAGCGCGGCAGGAGATCGTTGACGACCGCGGCAATGGCGTCATAACCGCCGAGGCGCCCGTAGAGGCTCTGTTGCGGGATCATGTGCTCGCCGCCGCCAGCGGAGCAGGCGGCAGGCCCTGCATGATGTTGCCGCGCACCGGGCGGGACAGGTAGGTCTTCTTCAGCAGGCCAAGCGAGAAGGGCAGGCGGCGGTTCCACGGCAGGAGCGAGACCGTGCGCGCCATCACGCAGTAGCCGAAAATCGCCCGCGCCCAGGTGCCGACGACCGGCAGCCAATAGGCGGCCTGCAGCGGCTCGGGATAGGCCGCGAGCACGTAGACCAGGACCCAGAACCGGACCTGGACCGTGAAGGCGGTCATGCTCCGCTCGCGCAGCGTGAAGTGCACGAGCTGCACCGCGGACAGGCCGATGGCCAGGACAAAACCGATCTGGTAGCCGGCTACGCCGACGGTGAGCACGCACGCGGTGGCAAACCAGTACCACCAGTTGACTTGTTTGTAGTCGATCATGAACACGGGATCCTCCTTCGGCCTTGGCCGGAAACGCGATGCGGCGGCTGGCGCCGCATCGCCGCACTACTTGCGCTGGATCACCACCTCGATGTAGCGCCCCGGGGCGACGAGCGAGCCATCCGTTGCGCGATTGAACCGTTCCGCCAACGCCACCAGATCCGCGGCAAGCGATTCCTGCTTGGTGGCGTCCAATGCGCCGAACGCCTTGTGCACCGGTCCGTAGTAGACGCGAAAGACTTCGAGGAAGTGGGCCGCGCTGCGATAGCGAAACACGAAATCCTTAGCTTCGATCGCGATCGAACCGACGCGATCGCCGAACAGTTCGCGCAGTCGCTCCTCGGTGCCCCAGAGCGCGGGAGACTTGACGCCCGCCGGCGGGGGCAGGTAGCGGCCGATCAGCTTGAACATCTCGCCGACGAAGCTGCCGGGGGTCCAGTTGGCCAGGCCGATCTTCCCGCCCGGCTTGCAGACCCGCGCCATTTCGGCCGCGGCTTTTTCCTGGTCGGGCGTGAACATCACGCCGAAGGTCGACAGCACGACGTCGAAGCTCGCGTCGGCGTACTGCAGGTTCTCGGCGTCCGCCTGTTCGAAGGTCACCGGCAGGCCTTCGGCGCCGGCCCGGGCGCGCCCGCGCTCGAGCAGCGTGGCGACGTAATCGGTCGAGGTGACTTCCGTCCAGCGCCGCGCGGCGGCCAGGGTCGCGTTGCCGTTGCCGGCCGCGACGTCCAGCACGCGCTCGCCGGCGCGCAGGTCGAGCGCCTCGCACAGCGATTCGCCCACGATCTGAAGCGTGGTGCCGACGACGGCGTAGTCGCCGGCCGACCAGGCGGCCTG
>DAHVFK010000173.1 GCA_027317055.1 Betaproteobacteria bacterium
GTCGAACACCAGCTCGTCCGCGGTGCGCACCATGGCGCAGATCGCGCGCAGGGTGGTGGTCTTGCCGGCGCCGTTCGCGCCCAGAATGGTTGTGACGCTGCCCTCCTCGAGCTTGAAGCTCAGGCCGCGCAGCACTTGGGTCTGGCCGTAGAACGCCTCGAGGTTGGAGACTTCGAGCAGCGCCATCAGTGCCCCGTCCCCAAGTAGGCCTCGATCACCTCCGGATGCCGGCGTACTTCCGCCGGCGGGCCTTCGAAGATCTTGCGCCCGAAATTCAGCACCACTACGTGGTCCGAGATCGCCATCACCAGGCTCATGTGGTGCTCCACCAGCAGCACGGTCAGGTGCCGCTCGTCGCGGATTTTCCTGAACAGCTGCCCCAGCTCCTCCACCTCCTCGTGATTCAGGCCGCCCGCAGGCTCGTCCAGCAGCAGCAGCTTGGGCTCGCTCGCCAGCGCACGCGCCAGCTCGACCCGCTTCTGGGTACCGAACGGCAGCGCGCCGGTGGGCAGGTGTGCGACCGCGGTCAGGTCGAGGTATTCGAGCAGGCCCCAGGCCTTCTCCTCCAGCATCTTCTCTTCGCGCTGCATCCACGGCAGGCGCAGCGCGTTGGAGACGAAGTCGCTGCGGCCGCGCGTCTGCGCGCCGACCAGGACGTTCTCGAGCACCGACAAGCGGTGGAACAGCGCCAGGTTCTGGAACGTGCGCCCGATCCCGATCGCGGCCATGCGGTGCGAGGCCGTGCCGAGGATCGAGCGGCGGTCGAACAGGATGTCGCCCCGGGTCGGCACGTAGAGGCAGCTCAGGCAATTGAACAGCGTGGTCTTGCCCGCGCCGTTGGGGCCGATCAGCCCGAGGATGGCGTTGCGCGGCACGTCGAAGCTGATCCCGTCGAGCGCGACGATGCCGCCGAAATGAACGGCGACGTCCCGCACCTGCAAAATGCTGTCCGCCGCGCTCACGGTTGACGGCAAAGATCGTGCATTAGTTCCTCCTCCTCCAGGCGGCCCCGCGCAAGGGTACCTTGCGTGCGCTGCGTCTGGCAAACCGCGACCTGACGTGTGTTAGATTGGGACCCGGTGTCATGGCCAAGATCGCCGTATTCAACCAGAAGGGCGGGGTCGGCAAGACGACCACGTCGCTGAACGTCAGCGCGGCTCTGTCGCGCCGCGGCTACAACCCGTTATCGATCGACCTCGATCCCCAGGCGCACCTGTCGTACATCTGCGGCGCCGCGGTAGAGCGCGCCGACGAATCGATGTTCGGCTTCTACCACCAGTCCAAGCCGCTCACGCAGCTGATCCGGGCCTCGAGCGGCGGCTGGCTGGTGATTCCGGCGCACGTCGAGCTGTCCAAGGTCGACACCCAGTTCGGCAAGGGCGCGAACGTGCTCAACCGCCTCAACCACGGCATCGTCAGGGAGAACCTGAACACCGGGCGGCCGATCGTGATCGACTGCTGCCCGATGCTCGGCGTGCTCTCGCTGTCGGCGATCTTCGCCGCCGACCGGGTGCTGATCCCGGTCTCGGCCGATTACCTGGCGTTGAAGGGCGTGCAGCAGAGCGAAAGAACGCTCAAGGCGCTCGAGCACGTACTCAAGAAGCGCGTCGCGCGGCGCTACGTCATCACCCGCTTCGACACGCGGCGCAAGCTCTCGCACCGGATCTTCCGCGAGCTGCTCGAGCGCTACGGCGACGAGATCTGTCACACCCGAATCTCGGAGAACGTCGCGCTGGCGGAAAGCCCGGCGGAGCAGAAGGACGTCTTCGCCCACGCGCCCGACAGCGCCGGGGCACGCAGCTACGACGAGCTGGTCGAGGAGCTGGTGCGCAGCGGCTTCATCGAGCCTCGGCCCGCGGCCTAGCCGCCGGGCTTTTCGTCCGTCTGCTTCGAGATCATCGAAATGATGCTCTCCAGGCTGGGGCCGTCGTCGCCGATCGTGGTGTGGATCACCCGGCACTCGGTGATCTCGCAGTGCGGGTAGACCTGGTTGAGCTTGCGCTCGGCTTCGGCCTGGTCGCGCGCCTGCACCACCAGGTTCTCCACCGGCGTGCCGCTGCGGGTGCGGATGCGGAAACCGTACTTGTACATCGAGGCGGGGGCGCTCATGGAGCCGATTCTAGCCCTGCCGCGCGCCGAGCAGGAGCTTCAGGTCGTGGGCGATGGCTTTCTCGCCGCTGTCGGGCATGACCAACAGCCGCGCGTTGCCCTCGGCGTCGAACACGAACACCGCGCTGCTGTGGGTGACGTCGTAGTTGCCGCTCGCGTCGGGCGTGCCGTAGCTGTAGCTGATGCGGTAGCGCTTGGCCAGCTCGCGCAGCTCGGCCGCGCTGCCGCGCAGGCCGGTGACGTGGGAGCCGAAGGCGCGCGCGTAGCGGTGCAAGGCTTCGAGCGTGTCGCGCTTGGGATCGACCGTGACGAACAGCACCTGCGCACCGTGCGCCGCAGGGCCCAGGTCCTTGAGCGCCGCCGCCAGCTTGACCAGCGTCGTCGGGCACACATCCGGGCAGTTGGTGTAGCCGAAGAACAGCAGCACCGTCCGGCCGCGGTAGTCCGCCGCGCTGACCCTGCGCCCGGAGTCGTCGGTCAGATTGAACGCGAGGTCAGGCACCACACCCTTGATGTCCTTCAGCTGCCACGGCCCGCCGCCGCCGCAGGAAGCGAGCAGCAGCGCGAGTGCCACCAGCCATGCGCGCCGCAGCCTGCTCATTTGCTGCGCATCCAGTGCGACAGCACCACCAGGGTGCCGACGGCGTGCATCATCGCCGCCGGAATCCAGGTCACCAGGCCGCCGAGCTGCTGGTCCTCGAGCGGATCGATCGTCCATGCGCGCCCGCACACGCCGTAGACGTTGAACAGGTCGTGGGTGGCGAGCGCGATGTCCGCCCCGATCAGGATCTGCGGCACCGCGGTCAGGAGCAGCAGGCCGATGCGCGGCCCGAGGCCGATCAGCGCGCCCTGCTCGCGGGTGCGCGGGTCGAGCATCAGGAACCAGAACAGCAGTCCGTCGAGCAGCATGCTCCAGTTCATCACGTGGTAGAGCGGCCCGCTCAGCATGGCGTAGAAGTGGATCTCCGGCGTCAGCCAGAGGTAGATCAGGCCGACGAACAGGACCGGGGCGACTAACCAGTTCTGCAGCACGCGGTATGCGCCCTGCACCAGCGGATGGCGCCAGGCCGGGGTCAGCACGCGCTCGTGCAGCCGCGCCGGCAGGCCGCGCGCGATTACCGCCTGCGGCTGAGAAAGCGCGATCAGAAACGGGCCGGCGTGATGCAACACCAGGTGCTGCAGGCGATGGATGTAGAACATGTGCTGCGACAGGTAGTCGAAATGAGTCTGCATCACGAAGTACAGCAGCGCCAGGCCGCTGAAAAAGCCGATGCGGCGCGCGACGCCGACCGCCTGGCCCGGCGGCACGCGGCGCGCGCCGCGCACGAACGCGACCGCAGCGCCCAGCGCCAGGGCCGCCGCCAACGGGGAGAATTCCCACGGCAGCAGGAAGGCGAGCCAGCCGCTCACCGAGTCAGCGCGCTTGCAGCGACTTGACCACGAATTCGACCGGCAGGCTCGAGCCGTCGGCAAAGCGCAGCGTGATCGGCAGCCGACCGCCCGGGCGCAGCGGATGCTTGGGCCGCATCAGCATCAGGTGGTAGCCGCCCGGCGCAAAGGAGAAGGTTTTGCCTGGTGCGACCGTCACCTCGTGCACTGGACGCATGGTGAAGATTCCCCCGCGCTCGAGCGTGCGATGCATCATCACCATGCCGAAATCCGCGCACTCGGCGCCGACCAGGCTCAAGGACTTGTCGCTCTGGTTGCTGAGCGTGAAATACCCGGCCGCGGGCGTGCCGCCCGGGATATAGCGCAGCCAGGCGTCGGCTACCGCCGCGCCGCCGGCCAGGGCCGGCAGGGCGAAGGCGAACAGCGCGGCGCAAAGAATTCCTCTCACGGCTTCAGGCCGCGTTGCGCGCCGGAGCGCGGAACAGCGCCTCCATCTCGCGCCGGAACTTCACCGCGGTCGCGCCGGCGTCGACCGCGACGTCGCTCCACTTGACCGCCTGGCCGGCGGCGACCGGCCTGAGCACCTTCCAGCCGTGCGCGAGGCCCAACGGCAGGCAGCCCTGGGCGAGCGAATCCGCGGCCGGCATCAGTCTGCCGACCACCGTGTAGCCGCCCTCGCCGTCGAGCAGCTCGCCGGGTTTGAGGTCGCGCTTGGCGGTGGCCACCGCGTCGGCGCGCCAGCCCGTGGCGCATCCGGTCGGCTCGCCGCGCAGGCCCACCGAGGCGACCGAGATGCCGACCTCGAGCCCGATCAGGTGCCAGCGCTTGTACAGGCAGGCGTAGCGCCCGGATGGATCGGTCTTGACGCCGTACTCCATGAAGCAGCGCCGCACGTACTCGGTCTCGCCTTCGAACACCACCCAGACGCCGAAGCGGATGTCGTAGGGAATGGCGCGCCCGTCGCGCTCGAGTGACGAGACCACTTCGACCTGCCCTTTGTGGTGCAGCTGCCCGCCTTCGTCCTTCGGCCGCATGACGAAGGGAATGTCGTCCACCGCCGCCGGCGGATAGGCGAGACCGTTCGGCGCTGGCGTCAGGCCGGTGGCGTTGCACACCGCGCTGGTCTCGATCGCGGGCTTCGAGCCGTCGAGGAAGGAGTTGAACATCTTCGGGTTGAGGCCGCCGACGCGCGCCTGCTCGGGCGTCAGGCCATAGTAGCCCCATACCGTCTCGGGCGTCGACTGCGCGAAGTGCGGCAGCCATTTGTGGCCGCGCCCCGCGGCGACCACGCCGAAGCCCGCGGCGCGCGCCCAGTCCACCAGGTCGCAGATGAGCGCCGGCTGGTCGCCGTAGGCCAGGCTGTAGACCACGCCTGCGTCGGCCGCCTTCTTCGCCAGCAGCGGCCCGCAGTAGGCGTCGGCCTCGACCGTCACCATCACCACGTGCTTGCCGTGCGCGAACGCGGCGAGCGCGTGCTCGACCGCCGCGATCGGGTTGCCGGTCGCCTCGATCACGATGTCGATCGCGGGATGCGACACCAGCGCCTGCCAGTCGTCGAAAACGTGAGTGCGCCCGTCCTTCAAGGCTGAATCGATGGAAGGTGACGAATATTGCTCCGCCTTCCAGCCCACCCGCTCCAGGTTTCGCTTGGCGTTGTCGGGCGCGAGGTCCGCGATGCCGACCAGGTGCACGCCGGGGGTATTGGGCACCTGGGCAATGTACATGGCCGCGAACTTGCCCGCGCCGATCACGCCAATCCGCAGCGGATTGTCGCGTCGTTGTTGCAGTTTCGAGTAGAGATTCATGCCGCTTTCAGGCCTCCCTGCAGCTCCTGCGCGGGGGTGCCGTCCTTCCAGGGCAGCGGCACATCGCAGGGCTTCAGCAGGCAGTCGTCGGGCAGGGACTCGATCGGCGTGAAGTCCCGGTGCGCGATGTAGCCCGGGCGCTTGAAGCGGCGGATGTGGTTCGACACCGCGCACAGCGAGAGGTAGACGCTGACCCGGTTCCAGGGCGACAGGTTCGAGGTCGAGGCGTGCACCAGGCAGGAGTGGAACATGATCATCGAGCCCGCCGGACCCTTGGGGGCGACGATTCCGCCGCGTGCGACGAGCTTCGAGATGGTGTCGTGATCGATGGTCCACAGCGGATAGCTGGTGGTGGTGGTGTCGTGCGCGGCGTCGATCACGCCCAGCTTGTGACTGCCCGGGATGAACATCAGCGGACCGTTGAACTCGTTCACCTCGTCGAGGAAGATCGCCACGTTCATGGCGCGCGCCTCGGGCATCAGGTCGTCGTTCTTCCAGGTGCCGTAGTCCTGGTGCCACTGCCAGACGTCGCCGTCGAAGGCCATCTTGCCGTTGATCTTGAACTGGTGCATGTACAGCTTCTCGCCGAACACCTGCTCGACCGGCTCGATCATGCGCGGATGGCGCGCCAGGCGCGCGAAGGGCGCGCTGTACATGTGCGCGGCGAAGTTGGTCCGCACCACGTCGCCGGTCTTCTCGCGCACGTTCTCCGGCCGGCGCTGGGCGTACAGCGCCGGCACCTCGTCGGTCAGGACCCGCATTTCCCGTTCCGAAAAAAGGCCCGGGAAGAACACGTATCCATCCCGGTCGAACTGCTCGAGCTGGGTCTGGGTAAGCTTCATTTCTTTTCCTCCACGATCTGGAAGAATACCTCGTCCTGCTTCACCATACCGAGTTCGTAGCGCGCGCGCTCCTCGATCGCGTCGGTGCCCTGCTTCAGGTCGGTCACCTCGGCCGCCAGGGCGGCGTTGCGCAGCTCGAGCTGGCCGTTCCTCGCCCGCTGCGCCGCGACCTTGCCCTCGGCCTCCCAGGCGTGCACCCAGCCGCCCTTGCCGAGCCAGAGCGGGTACTGGATCAGGACGATCAGGGCGGCAAGGACGCCGGCCAGGATCTTCACGTCACTTCAGCTGATAGAAAGCTTCGCGCCCGGGGTAGCCGACCGAATCGCCCAGGTCTTCCTCGATGCGCAGCAGCTGGTTGTACTTCGCCACCCGCTCCGAGCGCGACAGCGAACCGGTCTTGATCTGCAGCGCATTGCAGCCCACGGCGATGTCCGCGATGGTGGTGTCCTCGGTCTCGCCCGAGCGGTGCGAGATCACCGAGGTGTAGCCCGAGCGCTTGGCGAGCTCGATCGCGGCGAAGGTCTCGCTCAGGGTGCCGATCTGGTTGACTTTGATCAGCACCGAGTTCGCGACCCCCTGGCGGATGCCCTGCTGGATGATGCGCGTGTTGGTGACGAACACGTCGTCGCCGACAAGCTGCAGCTTGCGTCCCAGCCGCTCGGTGTGCAGCTTCCAGCCTTCCCAGTCGCTCTCGGCCATGCCGTCCTCGATCGACACGATCGGGTAGCGGTCGGCCAGGCTCTTCAGGTAGTCGCAGAACTCCGACGCGCTCAGGCTGAGGTGCTCGGACTCGAGCTCGTACACGCCGTCGCGGTAGAACTCGGAGGCGGCGCAGTCGAGCGCGAGCAGCACGTCCTGCCCCGCGCTGTAGCCGGCCTTGTCGATTGCGGCCAGGATCAGCTCGATCGCCGCCGCGTGCGTCGGCAGGTCCGGCGCGAAGCCGCCCTCGTCGCCCACCGCGGTCGACATGCCCTTGCCGTCGATCAGCTTCTTCAGCGCGTGGAACACCTCCGCGCCGCAACGCAGGGCTTCGCGGAAAGACTGCGCGCCGACCGGCACGATCATGAATTCCTGGATGTCGAGGCGGTTGTTCGCGTGCGCGCCGCCGTTGATCACGTTCATCTGCGGCACCGGCAT
>DAHVFK010000174.1 GCA_027317055.1 Betaproteobacteria bacterium
CCTTGATCCTCAGGCGTTCAGCGAAGGCGGGCAATTTCGTCACCGGCGGACAGGACACGGTCGGCCTGCGCGTGCCCTCGCATCCCGTGGCGCAGGCGCTCCTGCGCGAGTTTGGCAGCGGCGTGGCCGCGCCCTCGGCGAATGTTTTCGGCCGCGTAAGCGCCACCAGCGCGCGGCATGTGAAGGAAGATTTTCCAGCCGGTGTCGATTTCGTCCTGGAGGGCGAAGCCGGCGAAGTGGGCATCGAGTCGACCATCGTCGACCTCTCGCGCGGGCGCGCGGCGCTACTTCGGCCCGGGGCGATCACGCTCGCGATGCTCGAACAGGCGCTCGGCTCGCCGATCGCGGCGGCCGACACAGGCGCACCGCGCGCCTCGGGCACGCTCGAGCGGCACTACGCGCCGAAGACCCCGCTCCGGCTAGTTGCCTCGCATGCACTCGATGCGGAGATATCGCGCGCCGGGGGCGGCGCCGCGGTGCTGGCATTTTCGCGTCCCGACGAGCGCGCCGCGCGCTGGCTGCGCATGCCGCGCGACCCGCAGGGCTACGCGCACCGGCTCTATGCGGCGTTGCGCGAGCTCGACGCGGCCGGCTGCGCGCAGATCCTGGTCGAGCAGCCGCCGGACGATCCGCCTTGGTCCGCGGTGCGCGACCGGCTCAGGCGCGCCGCAACGCCGGATTAGTGCGACATCAGAACGGGGACGGTCATCGACTCGAGCAGGGTGCGTGTCACGCCGCCGAGGATCAGCTCCGACATGCGCGAGTGACCGTAGGCGCCCATCACGATCAGGTCCGAATCGAGGTCGGCGGCGCGCGACAAGAGCTGATTGCCGACGTCGACGTCGTCGGCCTGGAACTGCGACACGGTAACCTTCACGCCGTGGCGCGATAGATAGAGGCCGATGTCGGCGCCGGGCACGTCGCCGTGCGTGCCGCCCTTCTTGCCGACGTTGAACGCGGCCACCTGCACCTGCTTGGCGCTTCGCAGCAGCGGCAGCGCGTCGGTGAGCGCGCGGGTGGCTTCCTGGCTCGCGTTCCACGCTACCAGAACCTTGTTGCCCGGCGCGCGCTTGTCGCGCGCGTAGGGCACGACCAGCACCGGGCGCCCGGCTGCGAGCAGCAGGTGCTGCTCGAAATTCCGCGTCAGGCCGCTGGTGCCGCTGCCGTCGTTCTGCCCGATGATCACCAGGTCGGCGTAGCGCGCGTGAAGCGTCACGGCGTCGAGCGCGTCCGCGCCCGAGCTGCGCCATTCGCACTTCGAGCAGTTGGCGCGCTTCACCGCGGCGTCCCAGGACTTGCGTCCCGCCTGCGCGAGCGCGTCTCGGGCCTTCGCCTGCATCTTCTCGATCGTCTCGCCCGCTTCGGCGAGCGCCCACCCGGGCAGCGGGGACACGCTCAGCGCGTACAGGCCCACCAGGTGAGCATCGAACTTTTGCGCCAGCGCGAATGCGATGTCGAGGCGAGAATCGATGCTCTTGCCCGCGTCGAGGTGCACCAGGATCGTCTTGTAGGACATGACGCTCTCCCGCTTTCGAAAGGATCGTGGAAATATCTTGCGCCGTTGTCGGTTGGCTTCATTGACGTGGGTCAAACGACTAGAATCCGCCCCATGCGCCGATTCGCAATCGTACTTTGCGTGCTCGCCGCCGGCTGCGCCTCGCATACGCAGGTCTCGGTCGGCGCAGGGTCGGCAAGCGGGACCTACCTGGGTGTCGACGTCCAGAGCGGCTCGGCGGTAGGGGCGATCCTCGCGATCGGGGCGCTGGGGGCAATGTACGGCTCGGGCGGCGAGCGCCCGGGGCCGCCTGCTCTGCTCGAGAGCCGCACGGTGCGCGAGCAGGACTGCACCAAGCCGCTCGAGGCCCCGAGCGCCAATCTGCGCTGCCGCTAAGGCCTAGGAGCGCCGAGGGCCCGGATGGCCGTCTTCGACCACGAAGCCCGCGAGCGTGCTGCAGGCGGCGTCGCGTTCGGCGACGGTGTCCATCGCGCGCAGGTCGGCTTTGAGCTTTCCGGGCTCGATGTCCATGCGCACGTAGCCACGGTAGCGGCCGTCGGCGAGCTTGACGTGCGGGTTGTCGGCGCGCGCGGCGTCGAGCTGCTTCTGCGAGCGCGACTGCGAGGTGATCGAGGTGCCGCAGAATTCGCTCGCGACCACCGGCGAGGCGGGATCGTCGAAATCGAGCTTCAGGTCGGCCACCGCGTGATGATGCACGTCGCCGCCGATGACAACCGGGTTTTGGAGCTTTTTTGAATGAATTGAGTTCAACAGCCGATTGCGGGCCATCGGATAGCCGTCCCAGCCGTCGGTCCAGTAGCGCCGCGCGCTGCCGCTGCCGACGCCGAAGCGCGCCATCAGAGTCTGCTGCGCGATGATATTCCACCCGGTGCGCGAGGCGCCGAAGGCGCGATCGAGCCAGGCTTCCTGCACGGTGCCGAGCAGGCTGCGGCCCGGATCTGCGAGCGCGGGGCACTCACGCAGGTCGATCACGTTGCTGCCGCCCGAGTAACGCGGGCAGACCTGGTGGGCGCGGTACTGGCGGTCGTCCAGCAGGTAGAAGCGTGCCAGTGCACCCCAGCCGAACTGGGTGTGGATGCGCATGTGCGGGCCGTCCGGCCGCATGCGCGCGGGCAGCGGCATGTGCTCGTAGTAGGCGCGGTAGGCCGCGGCGCGGCGCGCAAGGAAGCGCGCGCCCGTCATGCCGTCGCCGCCGCGGTCGTCGGCGTAGTCGTTGTCGACCTCGTGATCGTCCCAGGTCGCGAGCCAGGCGCAGGCCGCATGCGCCGCCTGCAGGTCGGGGTCGCTCTTGTAGCAGGCGTAGCGCATGCGGTATTCCTCGAGCGTGTAGGGCTCGCCCGGGTTCTGCTTGCGCACGTGGCGGCGGCCCCAGGAAGACTCGTAGATGTAGTCGCCCAGGAACACCACCAGCTCCGGGTCGTCACGCACGACGTGGCGCCAGGCGCCGTAGTAACCCTGCTCGTACTGCTGGCACGAGGCGAAGGCGAAGCGCAGTCGCCCGACCGGCGCCTCGCGCCGCGGCGCGATGAGCAGCCGACCGGTCGGGCTGACCGCGTCGCCGGCCGCGAAGCGGTACCAGTACCAGCGCCCGGGCGCGAGCCCCTTCACTTCCGCGTGCACCGAATGCGCCCATTCGGGCGTCGCGCTCTCGACGCCCGAGGAAACGATGTCGCGCATCGCTTCGTCCGCCGCGACTTCCCAGCGCACCGGCACCGGCGCCGGGTCGAGCCCGCCGTCATAGCGTTCGAAGTCGGTGATCAGGCGGGTCCACAGCACGGCGCCGCCGGAGCTCGGGTAGCCCGAGGCGACGCCGAGGCGGAACGGGTCGCGCGCGAAGCGCGGCGCGGCGGCGACGCGGTGCGGCGCGCCCGGCGCGAGGCCGAGCGCGGCGAGCGCCTGCAGGAATTCACGCCGCGAGCTCATGCGCGGCTCATCTTGCGCTCATTTTCCGATGTCCGAGAAGTACTCGTGCTCGGCGGTGTTGACCAGACTGCGGCGCAGTTCGATCGGTGCGTTGTGGTAGGTGTAGGCGACGCGGTCGATCGCGAGCAGCGGAGCGCCCTTTCTCACGCCGAGCAGTTTGGCCACCTCGGCGTCGGCAAGGCTGGCACGCAGCCGCTCGGCGGTGCGCAGTACGTTGATACCGTAGCGCGCCTGGTACAGGTGGTAGATGGTGTTGTCGCGCGCGGTCAGGATGCGCTCCGAGAGGTCGGGGAACAGGCGCTGCGGCAGTACCATGTCGTCTAGGATCACCGGCTTGTCCGCGAGCGAGAGCAGGTTGCGAATGCGCAGCACCGGGTCGCCGACCGAGATGCCGAGCCTGGCGGCTTGGGCGCCATCCGCGCGGCCGCGCCGGAACGCGAGCGTCGTCGTGCGCGGGTACTGCTTGTCGCCTTCGCGCGGCACAACGTGGAAGAAGTGGAACATCAGGCGGTTGGCGCCGTGCGAGGCGATGAAGGTGCCGCTGCCCTGGCGGCGCACAACGACGCCCTCGGCCACCAGCTCGTCGATCGCCTTGCGCAGGGTGCCAATCGAAACGCCGTAGCGCTGCGCCAGCCTTGCCTCCGAAGGCAGTGCTTCGCCGGGCTGCCATTCGCCTTGCGCCAGGCTCTGGGTGAGCACCCGCTTCACTTCCTTGTAAAGCGGAGCGGCGACTGCGCGATCGAGGACCTGGTTCATAGCGTGGCGAGTCTAGCACGCAAGTCATACAACTCATATAGTTGACTTTGCCGTCGCTGCGGGCTTAAACTTCCCGTTCCCCGCAACAGTGCGATCCGAACGGAGACGGCGATGATTCAATTCGTAGTGCACGAGGAAGGCGACGGCGTCGGCGTCGTCGTGGTCGAGGGCGTGAAGGCCGGGCAGGAGCTGACCGGCTGGATCATGGAAGACGACAAGGACATCAAGGTGAAAGCCCAGAGCGACATTCCGATCGGGCACAAGGTGTCTCTGAAGGACTACAAGCCGGGCGACACCGTGATCAAGTACGGCGTCGACATCGGGAAAGTCGTGGCGCCGATCAAGCGCGGCGAGCACCTGCACGTTCAAAACGTAAAGACCAAGCGGTGGTGAGAATGGACCTATCCAAAGCAAGCTTCTGGGGCTACAAGCGCGAAAACGGCCGCGTCGGCGTGCGCAACCACGTCGTTATCCTGCCGGTGGACGACATTTCGAACGCTGCCGCCGAGGCGGTGGCGAACAACATCAAGGGCACCATGGCGCTGCCGCACCCCTACGGGCGGCTGCAGTTCGGCGCCGACCTCGACCTGCACTTCAGGACGCTCATCGGTACCGGCTCCAACCCGAACGTCGCCGCGGTGGTGGTAATCTGCATCGAGGAGCAATGGGGCAAGAAGGTCGCTGACGGCATCGCCGCCACCGGCAAGCCGGTGGCGTACTTCGGCATCGAGCAGCACGGCGATCACGACACGATCATGCGCGCGTCCAAGGCGGCGAAAGAGTTCGTGCAGTGGGCGAGCGAGCGCCGGCGCGAGGAGCGCCCGCTGAAGGAATTGTGGGTCTCGACCAAGTGCGGCGAATCCGACACCACCTCCGGCTGCGGCTCCAACCCGACGGTGGGCAATGCATTCGACAAGCTCTATCCGCAGGGCAACACGCTTTGCTTCGGCGAGACGACCGAGCTTACCGGTGGCGAGCACCTGGTGGCGGCGCGCTGCCGGGATGACAAGGTCAGAGCGCGGTTCCAGTTCATGTTCGACCGCTACCAGGAAGTGATCGAGCGCCACAAGACGAGCGATCTGTCGGACTCGCAGCCGACCAAGGGCAACATCGAGGGCGGCCTGACCACGATCGAGGAAAAGGCGCTGGGCAACATCCAGAAGATCGGCCGCAAGTGCATCGTCGACGGGGTGCTCGACAAGGCCGAGGCGCCGACCGGGCCTGGGCTGTGGTTCATGGACTCGTCTTCGGCCGCCGCGGAGATGGTGACGCTGTGCGCGGCCTCCGGATTTGCGGTGCACTTATTCCCCACCGGGCAGGGCAACGTGATCGGCAATCCGATCCTGCCGGTGATCAAGCTGTGCGCCAACCCGCGCACGGTGCGCACCATGGGCGAGCACATCGACGTCGATGTTACGGGGCTGCTGCGAAAGGAAATGACGCCCGATCAGGCCGGCGACAAGCTGCTCGAGTGCATGTTCCGCACCGCCAACGGCAGGCTGACCTCGGCCGAGGCGCTCGGCCACCGCGAGTTCGTCCTCACGCGGCTGTACGCATCGGCCTGAGGCGCCGGTGGCCGCCTTGCGGGGAGCCGACGTGCTAGCCCGCTCGCTCGAGCGGGCGGGCGTTCGGCACCTGTTCTCGCTCTCCGGCAATCACGTCATGTCCGTGTACGACGCGCTGCTCGATGCCGGGCCCGAGATCGTGCACGTGCGGCACGAGGCGGCCGCGGTCCACATGGCCGATGCCTGGGGCAGGCTCACGGGGGAGCCGGGCGTGGCGCTGCTCACCGGCGGCCCGGGGCACGCCAACGGCCTGAGCGCGCTGTATACGGCGCTCGCTTCGGAGTCGCCGCTGGTGCTGCTCTCGGGCGAAGCGCCGATCGGCGAGCGGCACAAAGGCGCGTTTCAGGCGATGCGTCAGGGAGAAATGGCGGCGCCGGTGGTCAAGGCGGCGTTCTGCGCGCAAAGCGCGCGCACGCTCGGCGAGGACCTGGCGCGCGCCTGGCGCCACGCGAAATTCGGCCGGCCCGGGCCGGTATACCTCGGGCTGCCGAGCGATGTGCTGGAAGCCAGGGTCGAGGACGGTGAGCGTGCCGTTCCCGCGACTGTGGCATTCGGCGTCGGGGCGATTCCGCTGGGCGAGGCGGCGGCGCAGGCGGTGCTGGTCGAGCTCGCACGCGCCACGCGCCCGCTCGTGCTGGCGGGGCCGGCGATGGCGACCGATCGGGGGCGCGCCGCCTTGCGCGCGCTCGCCGAGGCCACGGGCGCGCCCGCGCTGTGCATGGAAAGTCCGCGCGGCGTGAACGACCCCTCGCTTGGCGCCTTGGCCAGGGTGCTGGCACGGGCCGATCTCCTCGTGCTGCTCGGCAAACGGCTCGATTTCACCCTGCGCTACGGCCAGGCTCCGACGCTCCGCGCGGATTGCCGGGTCGTGCTGCTCGACCCCGAGCCCGAGGCCCTGCGCCAGGCGGGTTACGCGCTGGGCGATCCGGCGCGCATCGCGCTCGGCGCGCTGGCGAGCCCGTTCGAGGCCGCGGCGCAGCTCGCGCGCCTGGCGCAACCGGCGTGCTCGGACTGGACTGGCGAAGTCGTCGCCGCGCTGCGCGAGCGTCCCGTCGCCGCGCAGGAATCCGGGGGCGGCGCCTTGCACCCCGCGGAGCTCGGTCGCGCCGTGCAGAAGGAAATCGAGCAGGCGCGCGAAGCGGTGCTGGTCGCCGACGGCGGAGAGTTCGGCCAGTGGGCGCAGGCCTGCGTCAGCGCCCCGACGCGAATCATCAACGGGCCGGCAGGAGCGATCGGCAGCGCGCTGCCGTTTGCCATCGCCGCCAAGCTCGCGCGCCCCGACGCGAGCGTGTTCGCGATGCTGGGCGACGGCACTTTCGGCCTGCACATGGCCGAGTTCGATACCGCGGTGCGCGCCGAGCTCCCGTTCGTCGCGGTGGTCGGCAACGACAGCTGCTGGAACGCCGAGCACCAGATTCAACTC
>DAHVFK010000175.1 GCA_027317055.1 Betaproteobacteria bacterium
CGCGATGTCCTCGATGCTGAACACGCCCGGCTGCAGCGCGTTCAAGTAGGCGAACGATTCGGCCACCGAGTGGTCGCGCGCGTAGCCGATCATCTCCTTGCTCGCGGCGACCGCGGCCGGCGCCTTGGTGGCGATGCGGCGCGCGACCGAGAGCGCGCCCTCGAGCAGCGCCTCGTGCGTGTCGAACACGCCGTTGACGAAGCCCAGGCGCTCGGCGCGCTCGGCGCCGAGCCGCTCGCCGGTGTAGGCGAGCTCGCGCACCACGGCCTCGGGCAGCTGCTTGGGCATGCGCTGCAGGGTGCCGACGTCGGCCATCACGCCGAGGTTGATCTCCTGGATCACGAAGTAGGCCTCGCGCGTGCAGTAGCGCAGGCAGCACGCGGTGGCGAGATCGACCGCGCCGCCGATGCAGCCGCCGTGCACCGCGGCGATGACCGGGAAGCGCGCATTCGCCAGCGCATCGAATGAGCCCTGCAGCGCCCTAAGTTGCCGCCGGAAGCGCTCGCGCGCGGCCACCGACCCGGTGTCCAGCCCCGCGCCGTCGCGAAACAGCGACAGGTCCATTCCGGCGCTGAAGTGCTTGCCGCTCGAGCACACCAGCGCCGCGCGTATGCCGCCCTCGGCGTCCAGCTGGCGCACGATGCGCGGCAGCTCGAGCCAGAACTCCCGCGTCATGGCGTTCAGCCGCTCCGGGCGGCTGAGGCGTATGGTGGCGACCCGGTCGTCGCGCGAGACCTCGAAGCATTCGTAGCCCACGGCCCTTTATACTTGCACCATGCGGCAAGTCAAGAAACCCAAGCCGGCGGGCGCCTGCACCGTTTGCAGGACGCCGACCGAGCTGCACGAGTCGCTCAACAACCGCTGCCGCAGCACGCTCAACGGCAGGCGCTGCTACGGCGTGTACAAGAGCGACCTGTCGTACATCTGGGACGAATGCGAGTCGTGCGGCGGCACCGGCGTCGTAGGAACCCAGGTCTGCGCGGAATGCGCCGGCTTCGGCTGGAAGCTGTTCGGCTAAGCACATGGAGCCGATCGCCTCCAGGCTGCGCCGCGCCGGCTTCGCCGCGGTGGCGTTCGCGACCGCCCTTTCGCCTTCGGCCTACGACCCGGCCGCGCGCCGGGTGGCCGCGCGCCAGATCTACTTCTCGGCCTGGCAGATCCTGCCCGGGTTCACGCTGGTATGCGCCGCGCTCTCCTGGGTGCTGATCCGGATCGTGCTCCGCATCTCGAACGATTACGGCCTGTCGGGCTACGCGCTCGAATTCACCGTGAGGGTGCTGGTGCTCGAGCTGATCCCGCTGTTCGCGGCTCTGTTCGTCGGGCTGCGCTCGGGCTCCGCGATCAACACCGAGGTGGTGCTGATGCATATCCGCGGCGACTTCGACGCGCTGCAGCGCGCGGGGCGCGACCCGCTGCGTCACGAGCTGGTGCCGCGCGTGATCGGCAGCGCGGTGGCGGTGACGCTGCTCGCCTTCCTCAATTGCGCGGTCGCGCTGCTGCTGACCTACTACGAGATGTACGGCGCCTCGCCCTGGGGCTTGCCGCAGTTCTTGCGCATCACCGGCGAGGTGTTCGCCCCGGTGGCCATGGTCGGGCTCGGGCTCAAGACGCTGCTGTTCGGGGTCGCCGTGGCGGTGATCCCGATCACCTCCGCGCTCGCGGTGCCCAGGCTGCAGCGCATGGCCGCGGTGGCGGTGCTGCGCGGCATGGTGAGCCTGGTGCTCGCGCTGGTGGTGATCGAAGGCACCTTCCTCGCAATCACGTATATATAGCGCATGGAACCCGATAGCCACGTTTCGCCCGCGATCCGGCACGTCGAGCTCAAGGCCGTGCTGCTGCTATTCCTGGTGGCGGCGCTGGTGACGGGGTTCGTGCTCTACGTGCTCTATGCGCGCGGCGCGTTCGAGCAGACGCAAAAGCTGATCCTGATCGCCGACGACTCTGAGGGTATCGCGGTCGGCGCCAACCTCACCTTCTCCGGCTTTCCGGTCGGGCGCGTGCAGCGCATCGAGCTGGCGAGGAACGGCAAGGCGAAGATCGAGGTCGAGGTGCCGGTCAAGGACGTGCACTGGCTGCGCAGCACGAGCGTGTTCACGCTCGAGCGCGGGCTGGTCGGCGGCGCGCGCCTGCGCGCCTTCACCGGCAACCTGGACGACCCGCCGCTGCCCCCGGACGCCGAGCGCGAAGCGCTGCGCGGCGACGCGACCGAGCAGCTGCCGGTGCTGCTGGCGCGCATGCGCCAGGTGCTGGACCATATCGAGCACATCACCGCAGACGACTCGGATCTCAACGCGAGCCTGGCCAACCTGCGCACGGTCACCGCACGCATGAGCGGGCGCTACGGCGCGCTCGGCACCCTGCTCGGCAGCGACGAGAACGCGAAGAAGGCGATCGACGCGCTCGACCGAAGCAACGCCCTGCTCGCTTCCCTCGGCGGCGTCTCGGCCAAGCTCGGACGCACGCTGGACAAGACCGACCAGCGGGTGTTCGGCGCCGGCGGCGTGATGGACCAGACGCAGAAGGCGGTGGTGCAGCTGAACGCGGTGCTGGGCGATGCGCGCGAGAGCTTGAAGAAGGCCGACGCGGTGCTGGCCGCGGCGCAGAAGGTCGGCGCCAACACCGCCTCCGCGACCGAGGACCTGGCCGCGCTGCGCGCCGAGGTCGAGGCAAGCGTGCGCAAGATCGGCAGCCTGATCGACGAAATCAACCGCAAATGGCCATTCAAGCGCGACACCGAAATCAAGCTGCCCTGATCGCAGCGGGACTGCTGCTCGCGTCCTGTGCCGGCGGGCCGCCGGTGCCCGACTGGCGCTCGAGCGCCCATTCCTCGCTGAAGAGCTTCGAGGCCGCGTACCTGCGCGGCGACGCGCGCGTGGCGAAGATCGAGTTCGCGCGCGCCCGTGCCGAGGTGTCGCGCACCGGCAGGCCCGAGCTGGTGGCGCGCATCGAGCTGGCGCGCTGCGCGCTGCAGGTGGCGAGCCTCGATTTCGACGACTGCCCGGGCTACCTGGCATTGGCGGCGGACACGAGCGCCGCGGAGCGCGCCTACGCGACCTATCTGTCCGGACAATGGCAGGGGCTCGATGCCGCGCTGCTCGCGGCGCCGCACCGCGCGGCGGTCGCGAACGGCAGCGCGGCGCTCGCCGCGATCGACGACCCGCTCGCGCGCCTGGTCGCCGCCGGGGCGCTGCTGCGCGCCGGGCGCATCGCGCCGCAAGGCATCGACGCCGCGGTGGACGCGGCCTCCGCCAACGGCTGGCGCCGGCCGCTGCTGGCATGGCTCGAGGTGCAGGCCAAACGCGCCGAGGCGGCGGGCGAGCGCGAGGCCGAGGCGCGCGTCCGGCGCCGCATTCACTTGATCGTCAACCCATAGAGGAAGAACTTGAGAAACGAAACTTGGTCCCGGCGCGCCGCCGCGCTCGCCTGCCTGACCGCCGGGCTGCTGCTCGCGGGCTGCGCCTCGGACCTGCAGACCTACTCCTCGCCGCAGCACCAGACCCTGCACCTGCAACCCAACGAGCTCGCCCACGGCGGCCTCGCGTTTCTCACTCCCTCGACGGTGACGGGGCAGGAGGAGGACAAACAGTCGCTCGCCTACGTGTTTGCCGCCACCCTCAAGGCCAAGCGCCCCGAGATCCGCTTCGACGCCCTGCCGCAGACGATCGGCGCGCTCAACCGCGCCGGGCTGGCCGAGACCTACCGGCGCATGTACCGCGACTACCGGGATACCGGCGTGTTCGACGCCGCGGTGCTAAAGCAGGTCGCTCAGGCGGCGGGGATGCGCTACCTGGTGCAGCTCAAGCTGGCCAATATGGAACAGGGCGCGCGCGGGCGCTTCAGCGTGCTGGGCCTGAGCCTGCTGAACACCCAGTACGCCAACATGCGGGTGTTCTTCCAGATCTGGGACAGCCGCGACGGCAGCATCGTCTGGGAAGGCATCGACGAGGTGTCGATGGCCTTCGATACCGGGCAGGAGCGCCGCGTCACCTTTCGCACGATCGCCGAGCGCGCGGCCGAGGACCTGATCGCGAGCCTGCCCTAGGCTAGCCCTGGCGCGGCGCGAGCGCGCGCAGGTGAAAGCGCCCGTCGTTGTTGAACAGCCAGGTTTCGGTGATCCCGAGCCTTCCGCCCTGCAGCCACTGCGCGGGAGGCACCGGCAGGGAGCCTGCGCGCACCAGGCTCGTGCGCGCGAGATGGTCGGCTTCGCGCTCGGGCGTGCGCCAGGTGCGCACGTCGTGCACCCTGCCCTCGGCGTCGACCTCGAAGTGCAGCACGACGACCGCGCGCAGCAGCGGCTGCAGCTTGCCATCGATGGTGTGGCCGCGGTTGGCGTCGAATATCCGCCTGGCAAGCTCGTGCTCGTACTGCTGCATCGAGCTGTAGCGGGGCGCCGGCGCGGGCTTGACCACCACCACCCGCGGCGGGGCCGGCGGGGGGGCGACCGACGCCTGCGGCGCCGGCGGCTGGACCGTGGTGCAGGCCGCGGCAATCGACCCCAGCAGGGCGGCGGCGGCGGCGCGAATCAGGTGCTTGTTCTTGGTGCCCGTCATGAACTCCCCCTAAACGGCGAATGACAAAGACAGCTGAATATTCGCCTCGCCGGGCGGGAGCCGCCAGGAGACTTTTCACACCGCGCAGTCAATTTGCAATTCTCGGCGCGCGCGGCGCCAGCGGCCGCGCCGCAAACGTCGACTAGTTCACGCTCGCCCGCGGCGCCGCGCAAAGATTCTGCGCAGCAGCAGGCAGAAGCTGAACCCGGCCGCAAGCGAGAGCGGCGAGAAGATCAGCAGCGCCAGCCCCGACACGGGCGTCAGGACCGCCATCGCCACAACCAGCGCACTCCAGAACAGAGCGACCACCCACAGTGCCGCTTCGAGCCTCTTGGCCCGCGCCCACGCGCTTCCCGGTCGTTCGGCGGATTCGACGCTCATCGTGCGTGACTCCCCGTCGCTGCCTGTCTGCCGCCCCTGTTTCCTCAATGGTGGCCCCGTTATTGACCCGAAGCAAGGAATTCGGATCCCCCGCCGCCGGTGACGCGACTGTTGACAACGGTCAAAGTGATTCAACCTCCAGCGGATAGCCTCTGGCCACTGCCACCGAACCTTGAAGGCCGCGATGCTGAGCGAACCGATACGAAACGTGATGGAGCGCAAGCGGCTCGTCATGGCTGCGCCGGACATCAGCGTCAGCGCGGCCGCCCAGCTGATGGCGGCGAGCAAGGTCAGCGCGGTCATGGTAGTCGAGGGGAAGCGCCTGGTCGGCATCTTCACCGAGCGCGACGCCGTATTCCGCGTCATCGCGCAGCAGCGCGATGTTCAGACGACCCGTCTGGCCGAAGTCATGACGCCGGCGCCGCTGACCGTCGCGCCGCAGGAAACCTTCGGCTACGCGTTGATCCTGATGCACGAGAACGGTTTCCGCCACGTGCCGGTGGTCGAGAACGGCGAGCCGGTCGGAATGGTCTCGGCGCGCAACGCGCTCGATCCCGACCTGGAGGAGTTCGAATCCGAAGCGCGGCGGCGCAAGGCCATCCGCCGGGAGTCCACGCAGCATTGAGGGTGGACGGGCCCGCCCGACCTGCTTGCGCGCGCCGAGGAGTTCGCTTGATCGCCCGTGGGGTATTGCGCTGCACCTTGCACCCGGCCGCGCCGCAGGCGTATGGTGAATCGGATGGCTTCCGCGCGCGCAGGGATGTTTGTCGCAGTCGTGGCCGCCGCCGTGCTGGCGGTGGCCGCAGGGTGGCTCTATTTCGCGTTGCAGCAAGCTGATCAGCAGCAGCAACAGCTGGTTGCCGAGCGCGTCGCTCTGAACGGAAACCTACAACACTTGCGCGAGCGCGACGCGGCGAGCACGGCGGAAAAGGAGAGCCGCATCGAGTCGCTGCTGGCCGAGAAGGACGCGCTGGAGAAGAAGCTCGCCGAGAAGGACGTGCTGGAGATGCAGGCGCAGGGACTGCGCGAGCAAAACGCAGCGCTGGCGCGCAAGCTGGCCGAGACCGAGAACAAGGCGCACGCGGCCTCGGCCGCGCATGCGGACGTGACGCGCGCGCTGAGCGCGGCCGAGCAGACGCTCGAGGACGCCAAGGCACGCTCGGCGAAGCTCAACCGCGACTACGAGGCGCTGCTAAAGGAGAAGTCGCAGCTCGCCGCCAGCAGCACGACGCGCGAGGCCCAGCTGCGCGAAACCAGGGAAGCCTTCGAGCAGGCGCAGTCCGAGGTCGCCCGGCTGACCGGCGCACGCGGCATATATACCGTTCAGCACGCGGACTCGCTGTCGAAGATCGCGGCATTCTTCTATCACGACGGCTACCGCTGGCCGGACATCCTGCGCGCGAACTCGCATCTGATCGACTCGCCGGATCTGATTTATCCGAAGCAGGTGCTCATCATCCCTAAGTAGGAACCGCACCGTACCGATCGGACTGCGACAGGCGCTCGACCAGCAAGCGCATGCAGGCTTTGTTGAACTGCACCTGACAGGCGTCGCTGGCCGAGTTCAGCGCCGCAGCCTTGAGCTCGAGCAGCAGCGCCGGCCCGGCCGCGCGCACGGTGCTGCTGCGCGCGCCGATGTCGTCGGCGAAGTACAGGATCTCGCCGAACAGGTCCCCGGCGCCGAGCATCGCCACGCTGGCGCCGCCGCGCGTCACCTCGGCCCGCCCCTCGATGAGGACGTACATCGCCTCGCCCCGCGCGCCCTGCTCGGCGATCGTCGCGCCGTCCGGCAGGCGGCGCCAGTTCGCGAGGCGCAGCGTCTCCCATATCTCGGTCTCGCGGAAGCCGCGGAAGAACGACAGATCGCGCACGGCGTGAAACTTGCGCGCATCAGACAGGTTCTCGAGCGGCTCGTTCAGGCCGCGCGCCAGGCCCGCCAGATCCCGGCCGAACTCGAACCAGCTCTGGTAGCGCGCGCGCAGGTCCTTCTGCAGCGCGCGCGCCACGATCGCCTCCAGCGCCTCCGGCAGCTCGGGGCGCAGCGCGCGCAGTGGCGGCGGTTCCTGGGCGACGATCTTGCGCGCCAGCTCGGCGGCCGAGTGGGCGTAGAACGGCAGCCGCCCGGTGAGCAGCTGGTACGTCACCGCGCCGAGCGAGTAGATGTCGGTCTGGTGGTTGAGCGGCCGGTCGGTCAGGTGTTCG
>DAHVFK010000176.1 GCA_027317055.1 Betaproteobacteria bacterium
GCGTCATGTTCGCGCCGTCGTAGGCCAGCACCGGCAGGAACGACACGAGGTCTCTCACGGCGTTCTCAGGGTTCGGCTCGCCGGGTGAAAGCCCGATCCCGTATGCGGAAAGCTGCTGCAACGCGCGCGTGGGCGCGAAGTCGAACACGAAACAGACAGGCTTGAGGATTTCCTCCTCGTTCGGGTCGTCGCCGTTGGGGTTCTTGAGAGACCATGGCGACTGCACACGAAACGCCGCCTGGAAATAGGTCTCCGGCGACTTGAGGTTTCGCAACATCAGGATAGACGACCACTGTGGCACAGTGATGCCGGTGGTGAGCTTGCCGCACGAGAGCGTGATGGTCTTGGTGTCGAAGCCGCCGCCGATCGCCTTGCGCACCGGTGGAAGCGCATCCAACCCGATGCCCGCCGAGGCGCCGGCGGCGACGAGCAGATCGTAGTCATGCCAGAAAACGTTTTGCTTCTCAGCGAGCAGGTTCGCCATCGCGTGACAGGCCGCGACGTTAGGCAGGAACCAGAACGAGTGCTGGAGATAGGGCAGCAAGGTGACGTCAAAATATGGGAACGGTGCTCGCGACCCGGTCTTGAGTTGTTCCAGCGTCTTGGGCGCATACCCACCGCGGATGATATCGAGCCACTTCTGGACATCGCTCTTGTGCTTGAACTGCGCTTTCTTCCCCTCGCTAGAGGCCTCGAAGAAGGTGTTGAGGTCAAACTCATCAAATTCTCCGGCGCTCGCAATCGCCACCAACTCGGGAGGCATCTGATACGTTAGCAGGTGTAGCCGAGGTAGCGCGCCGTATGGATTCCACTTGCCAGGGTTCTTCTGCGCGAACTCTTCTTTGGCGCGCTGTTCGTCGGTGTAAGTCCAGTTGAAAATCGCCTCCTCGATAAACTCGCCCGACGCGAGCGCCTTGAATGGCGTGCCTGACAGATACAGGTATGCCTTTGTGGTGATGGGCAGGAAATCTGATTCCTTTTCCAAAGGTTCTTGTTGGTCTGCAATCTTTGCTTTGAGTCGATCCGAAACAGCTTTCTCTTTGCTTGCCGCTTCGAGTTCCGCTTCCTCCCGGGCGATGCGTTCTTCCTCGCCTTCGACTAACTCCTTGGCTGACTCGCGCCAGGCCCCAAAGTGGTACTCATCAAACACCACCAAGTCCCACTTGATCTTATGAATCCACTGGTTCTTTGGCTTGATGTTGCCCGTGGCTTTATCGCGGCCCAGCAAGTCCTGCAATGAACCGAAATAAACGAGGGGCGTTGCGTCAGAAAGGTTCGTTGAGACGCTGCCAGAAGCACGGAATTGCCAACCATCAAAGTCCACGTGGGATTCGAGGTCCGTCTGCCATGCGTCCGCCACGGCAGGCTTGAACGTCATCACCAGCACCCGCTTGGCCTTGAGTTTCTTGGCGAGCTGATAGGTGGTGAAGGTCTTTCCGAAGCGCATCTTGGCATTCCACAGAAATCGGGGAGTGGCTTTGTTTTTCTTATCCGCCCAGATGGAATTGAAGTAGTCAAGAGTTTTTTCCACGGCGGCACGCTGCTCAGCGCGCATGGCGAATGTCAGGTCGTGCGTGCCAGTGAATCGCTGCCCGGTGCGCAGCTCGGTGAGGACGGTTTTCACGTCCTTTAGCGTGCAGCGCATCCATTCCAATTCAGCGTTCTCGCAGCCCTTCCTGGCGAGGGCGGCGCGCACCTCACGATCCGTGAAGATCGTGCCGTCGTTGCGCTCGGCGAACTCATCGAGAACGATGGTGTAGTTCTTGATGTTGGCGGTCTTGAGCTGTTCAGAGACGCGACGTTTCACGTCGCGCGTGGTCTGACCCACCTTGAGCAGACCCGCGTGCGCGTTGTCCGCGATGGAATAGGCGTAAATTCGCGGCCGGGCCTGTGGCTTCGGCGCAAGGATGTCTTCGATAGTTTTACTTTTTGTCATCTGCCATTGGTCGAATCATTGACTCGATGAATGCCACCTCGTTTTTCGTGAGCCCGAATTTTTTATATAGCGTCGCGTCGGTCCATTTGCGATCCATCGGAAGGTCGGGCACGAACGAGAAACGGTCGCTGTAAAGGTGTTGGGTGTATTTTTGAAGCGAGATGAGAAAACGAACGAAACGGGTTCTCAAATAGATGGCGAACAATTTTGCCGTCTTCTCATCCTGAAATCGGTCAATGACGAGGTAGGTCTCTGTCACCGCTGTGTTCGGGCCAAGCACTTCTGGCGCTGACGTGATCCAATATGGAAATGATCCACGCTCACCATATGCAAGTCCAAGAATCACTTTCCATTGGTCAATCCACTCATGATTTCTCGGAATGTCTCGGCGGTCTATGTAGGAGAGCCCTGCGCTAGACCAAAGAGTTACTGGTTTCTTAAGCCCCTTAGTAGTCTCAGCGCCTCGCACATTGGTGCGCAATCCAAAGGGTTGTGTTGGAGAAACCTTGTTGGCCAAAGTCGCACCGTTAATTCCCTTCGGCCAAACTTGCTTAAGAATGGCAACACCTGTGTTAAATCTAACAAATACTTTGTAGGCATCCAATCGTCGGACAACGGGCTTATCAGAGATGCCTTTTGAAATAGTCTGAACGCGACATCCGCCTTTGTGCTGTGAGTCCCAAAGAAAGTAGGAGATGCCACCACCGATGTCGACGCCTGGAAATGCCTCGGCGGCGTCTGGAAAGTCGACGAGTTCGCGCATGCGTTGGTCGCCGAGCATCTCCGCCCGGTAGTCGTCTAATCCACGACCACCGGCGAACCATCGTGAAGGTGTCACCATCACGACATAACGGGGGTCTAGGCTTTTCGCAGCCTGAACGAATTTTTGATAAATCGGCATAGCAAAGCTGCCAACTGCCTCTCCGCCACTTTGCCCGAGTTGATACGGCGGGTTTCCAATGATTACGTCGAATTGCATGCTTCCTCCAAATATCTCGGCCAACCGAGCCTTGATGTTGTCAGTGTGAATGAAAGCATAGGCGTGCGTCTCCAGTCCTGCGGCACGGTCGTAATCACGGCGATTTGCTCCGCAATACTTGCACTTGTCGCCTTCCCAAGTGTGTTTGAGGCGCTTGAACCAGATGTTGCCATCATCACTGGTGAACGATTTGGCGATGGAGTGCTTGCCCGTGGCGTGCTTGGAACAATACACACTTCGCCGCGCGAGCAAGCTCGTGATTTGCGTAATGGCGATGCCGAACACCTGCTTCGTCAGGATGTGGTTCACGCGCTTCTCCAGATTCGGAATCTCCTTTTCCAGCCCCGTTGTGAGGCGGCTGGTGATCTCGCGCAGGAACACGCCGGATTTCGTGCAGGGGTCCAGGAACTTCACCGATTTGTCGGCCCAGATGTTCGCGCCGCCGTGGTTGGCGGCCCACGCCTCGGCCAGCGTGTCCAGCATCCGGTTGGCAAACTCTGGCGGGGTGAACACTTCGTCGTTGGAGAGGTTCGCGATGCACGTCAGCACGTCCGGGTTGCGGCTGCGCAAGGCAAAGCTGGCTTGGTCGCTCATACGACGGCCTCGGGCGCAAGGGCGGCCAGCTCACCCACCGTCATTGGCGGGTAGGTTTTAGCCGGTGTGAAAATCTCGTGTTTGCCAAGGTGCGCAAAAAGCGAGCCTTCCTGGCTGAATTCCGACGAGTGAGTGAGGCTGTCGTAGCGAAAGTCACGCCGCTGGAACCGGCCTTTGCCCAGATAACCCCACTCTGCGAAGGTGATTGGCAGGTTGCCTTGGGCGCGCATCGTCAGCGCGTCGCCATGGACGAGGTTTTGCGAAAGCACGTAGAACGCGGCGCGATACAGGTCGTCCGACGGAGCGAGGTTCAGATACTCGGCGATGATCGCCAGCAGGTTCGCGCGGCACTCGGCGATGTTGTCCGTCAGCAGCTCAATGCCGTAGAGGCACATTAGCGCGAGCAGCGCGTAGTGCTGCCGCTCGAAATCGGACTTGCCGTACTTGAGTTCCACGGCGGCCAGCTTGCGCCGCAGGATCTGCACGAGGAAGTTGCCGTCCCCGCATGCCGGCTCCAGAAAGCGCGAGTCAATGCGCTCGGTCTCGTTTTTCACAAGGTCGAGCATGGCCTCAACCATCCATGCGGGGGTGAAGACCTCCCCGTGGTCGGCGACGCGCTGTTTGGATTTGACGTAGTTCATGGGACGATGCACTCGGGGCGACGCTTGCTCTCGGTCACTGCGGGCTAGTGATTAGCCCGCATGCTGAGGATGCTAGGAGCATGTATATGTCGATGCAACCGTCTATACGGGGATGGAGACATCTGCCGGCATGGATATGGCGGCAGATGGGACGCGGGGATAAGGGCGCCGTGTGGGATCGGCGCTGGGACGGCGGGCGAAGGGCGCGGAGGGGTTAGTGCGCGGCGAGTTGGCGCACGGCGGCGGCGAGGGTTTCGGCGGCGTGCCGGGTGCCGCCCTCGGGCTGGCCGAAGGGGCCGAGGATGAGTTTCTTGTTTTTCAGCGCGCTGTCGACGGCGCGGCGGATGAGGGCGGCGGCGTCGCGCTCGCCGATGTGCTCGAGCATGAGCGCGGCGGAGAGGATCTGGGACACGGGGTTGGCTTTGTCCTGGCCGGCGATGTCGGGCGCGCTGCCGTGGATGGGTTCGAAGTAGGCGTGCTTGTCGCCGATGTTGCCCGAGGGGCACAGGCCGATGCCGCCGACGGTGGCGCCGCCGAGGTCGGACAGGATGTCGCCGAGGAAGTTTTCCATCACCAGCACGTCGAAGCGCTGCGGCTCGAGCACCAGCGCCTGCGCCGCGGCGTCGGCGTAGAGGTGTTCGCGCCGGATGTCGGGGTAGGTTTCGCCGACTTCGTCGAACACGCGGCGGAAGAACGCGAGCGAGGCGAGCACGTTCGCCTTGTCGACGCAGGTGACCTGCTTCGCGCCGTTGCGCCGCCGCGCGAGCTCGAAGGCGTAGCGCGCGACGCGCTCGACGCCCTTGCGCGTCACCAGCAGGGTGTCGGCCATCGCCTCGCTGGTGCCGACGCCCTTGCCGCGCGAGAGGTACAGGCCTTCGGTGTTCTCGCGCACGATGACGTAGTCGATCTCGCCCGCCTTGGCCTTGAGCGGCGCCTCGACCCCGGGCAGCAGGCGCACCGGGCGGACGTTGGCGTAGGCATCGAGGCCGATGCGCAGAATGCCGCCCAGCAGCCCGGCCTCGGTGCCGTCGGGCAGGCGCACCCCGGGCAGGCCGACCGGGCCCTTCATTGCCGCGTCGGCCGCCTTGATCGCCTCGAAAGACTCGGGCGCGAGGCTGACGCCGCTCTTGCGGTACAGCCCGGCGCCGCCTTCGCGCAGGTCGATTTCCAGGCCGAAGCCGAGCGCCCCGCGCGCCGCGTCCAGCACCTCGAGCGCCGCGTCGACCAGCTCCGGGCCGATGCCGTCACCCTTGATGACGACGACGCGATGGCTGCGCGCGGCGCTCATGCGTCGGCGAAATAGCGCCCGGGGGTGAAGTCGGCCAGCGGCCTGCCGCTCGGCTTGAGCACCTCGGCGCGACCTTCGAGCCAGTCGCCGACCTTGACCGGGGCGAGGAAGTCGACGTCCGGGCTCACCGTCAGCATGAACTGCCCGAGCCTGGTCTGGATGTTCGTTCTCAGCAGAAGCAGCATGTCGGCCAGCGTCGCCACCATGCCGCCGTGGCAGACCATCATCGGGTTGCAGTGCTTGGCCTGGCACAGGAAGCCCATGACGAACTGCTCGCCCTCGAGCCGCCCGTAGAGCGGGCCGTTGGCCTCGATGAAGGGGTTGCGCGGCAGGTTGAGGAGACGAAAGCCCTCCGGCACGGCGTTGCTCAATGGCTTGCTCCTTTCAGCGCCGGATTATCGCCCGATTGCCAAGCGCCATGGCATACGGCAATCTGCCTGCCATGCGAAACAGCTACGACCGCGGCGCCGAGGACCTGGGCAACGTGATTGCGCTCGAGCACGTCAACACGCGGATTCCGGACCAGCAGCTCGCCACCGCGTTCTACGTCAGCGCGCTCGGCCTCACGCGCGACCCCTACCTGATGACCGGCACCGACAACATGTGGGCCAACGTCGGGCGCAGCCAGTTCCACCTGCCGACCGCGAAGCCGCAGGTGCTGCGCGGGCGGGTGGGGATCGTGGTCCCCGGGCGCGAGGCCCTGCTGGCGCGCCTGGCGCGCGCGCGCAAGCCGCTCGAGGGCACGCGCTTCGCGTTCGAGGAGCATGAAGACTTCGTCCAGACGGTGAGCCCCTGGGGCAACGTGATCCGGGTGCACGAGCCGCAGCCGCGCTTCGGCCGCATCCGGCTCGGGATGCCCTACGTCGAGCTCGACGTGCCGCCCGGCGCAGCCGAAGGCATCGCGCGCTTCTACCGCCAGATCGTGGGCGCGCCCGCGCGCCACGAGAGCGGCGTGACGCAGGTGGCGGTCGGACCGGACCAGGCGCTGGTGTACCGCGAAACCGAGCGCGAGCTTGCGCCCTACGACGGCCACCACGTGCAGATTTACATCGCGGATTTCTCCGGGCCGTACCTCAGGCTGCTCGAGCGCGGCCTGATCAGCGAGGAGAGCGACCAGCACCAGTACCGCTTCGCCGACCTGGTCGATCCGGCGAACGGCAAGAAGCTCTTCGTCCTCGAGCACGAAGTGCGCAGCATGCGCCACCCGCTGTACGCGCGGCCGCTGGTGAACCGCGACCCGGCGCAGAGCAACGTCGATTACGCGCCCGGCTACGACGCCGTGCCGGCGGCGCAGCCGCGCGCGGAGCATCCGTGAGCGGGCTCGGCTCGCTCACCGAACTGGTCGCGCGCTCGGCCGAGCGCATCGAAAAGGAGCGGCGCCTGCCGCCCGAGCTGCTCGATGCGCTGCACCAGGGCGGCTGGTTCCGGCTGCTGCTGCCGAAGGCCTACGACGGCGGCGAGACGGACCCGGTCGGATTCGTCGAGACGATCTCGGAGATCGCGCGCCACGACGCCAGCACCGCCTGGTGCCTGTGCCAGAACTCGGTCTGCTCGATGGTCGCGGCCTTCGTCGCGCCCGAGGTCGCCCGGGAAATCTACGGCCGCGACCCGCGCGCGGTGCTCGCCTGGGGACCGGGGCCGAACGCGCGCG
>DAHVFK010000177.1 GCA_027317055.1 Betaproteobacteria bacterium
GGGCTGTGGTTCTCGCCCGGCGGCTGGGTGCGCCCGCCGAGCCTGGCGCGGGCGCAGATCGCGCACTCGGCGGCCGAGGCCTGCCTCGGCATCGAGGTCGCGGCGCTCGAGCGCGGCGCAGGAGGCTGGAGTGCACGCGACGCCGCGGGGCGCGAGATCGCGGCTGCGCCGGTCGCGGTGCTGGCGAACGCGGCCAACGCGCTGCGCCTCGCGCCCGGCTCGGGCATCGCGCTGCGGCGCGTGCGCGGACAGGTGAGCCACCTGCCTGCAGCGCTTTTCCGCGCGCCGCGGCTGCCGCTCTTGCGCGGCGGCTTCGTGCTGCCGGCGGTCGAGGGCATCGCGCTCGCCGGTGCGAGCTACGACTTCGACGACGAGGATCCGGCGCCGCGCCTGGACGGGCACGCCGGCAATCTCGCCCGCCTGGAAGGCATCGTGCCCGGTGCGGCGCGCGCACTCGATCCCGCCCTGCTCGAGGGGAGGGTCGGCTTTCGCGCCGTGACGCGCGACCGGTTGCCGGTCGCGGGCGAACTCGCGCCCGGCCTGTACGGCGCCTTCGGCTACGGCTCGCGCGGGCTGGTGTGGGCCGCGCTCGCCGCCGAGCTCATCGCGAGCCTGATCGAGCGCGAGCCGCTGCCGCTCGAAGGCCAGCTCGCCGACGCGCTCGCCCCCGCGCGTTTCACGACCCGTCGCGCAAGGCCCTGAAATCGACCCGCGCCGCAGGCGCATCCGGCTCGCCGCTGCGCGCAAGGATCGCCGCGCGCGCCGTGTCGCGCAGCGCGATCGCGGCCTGCCAGTCGCTGCCCTCGGGCGCGATCGGCTCGCCGACCCACACTTCCAGCCGCGCGGGCCGGGGAAACCAGACGCCGTCGGGAAGCATGCTGCGCGTGCCGCGCATCACCAGCGGCAGCACCGGCACGCCGGCCTGCGCCGCGGCGACGAAGGCGCCCATGCGAAACGGCAGCAGGCCGGGCTCGCGCCGCAGCGTGCCCTCGGGAAACACCAGCGGCACAAGGCCCGCGCGCGCGTTCTGCTCGATCGCACGGTGGTCCTCGACGCCGCGCGCGGCGTCGATGCGCTCGACGAACAGCGTGCCCAGGCGCCGCAGCAAGATGCCGGCGAAGCGCTGCGGCGCGAGGTCGCGCTTGGCGACGAACACGACGCGCGGCGGAAGCGCCGCCACGAGCAACAGGCCGTCGAGATAGCTCGCATGATTCGAGACCACGATCGCGTTCATCGACTGCTCGAAGCGCTCCGCGCCGTCGACTTTGGGCGTCGCACCCCATAGCCCCAGCACCAGCCGGGCGCCGCGCCGCGCGATCGCGCGTGCGCGCGCCTCGCGGCGCGTGACGGCGATCAGCAACCAGGCCGGCAGCATGACCAGGACCAGGCTCGTCCACGCCCAGGCGCCCCACAGGCGCCCGCCCACGCGTCGCAGCGCGCGCGAGGCGCGCGCGGAGAGACCCTCGAGCTCGAGCAGCGCGAGCTGCAGCCAGGCCGCGCGGCGGCCTTCGCCGAGCGCGCCGCGCTCGTACAGCTCGCGGCATGCGGCGCGCCGGATCTTGCCGCTGGAGGTCTTGAGCACGCTGCGCGGCGGAGCGAGCACCACCTCGTCCGGCGGCGTGCCGACCAGGTCGAGCGCGAGGCGATTGATCTCGCCGATCATGCGCGCGCGCTCCTCTTCGCGCGTCTCGCGCGTTTCGGCGAGCACGATCAGGCGCTCGCCTCCGCCGCGCGCGGCGGAGGCGAACACCGCGACGCCGCCGTGGCGGACGCCTTTCACCTCGCCCGCCGCCTGCTCGATCTCCATCGGGTGGATGTTGTGCCCGCCCCGGATGATGAGATCCTTCTCGCGCCCGGTGAGATAGAGCTCGCCCGCCGCGAGGTAGCCGAGGTCGCCGGTGTTGCGCCAGCCGTCGTCGATCAGGCGCGCGCTGTCCTCCGGATTCTCGAAGTACCCGCTGCTGGCCGAGGGCCCGCTGAACTGGATCCGGCCCTCGACGCGCTCGCCCAGCTCGCGCCCGGCGGCATCGACCACGCGCATCGAATGTCCGGGCAGCGCGCGGCCGCAGGCCACCACCCGCTGCGGCAGCGGATCGTCCGCGCGCGCCGGGCGCGCGCGGCCCTGGCGCTGCAGCGCGGCGCGCTCGATGCGGTCGATCAGGACGCCGCGTCCGAGCGGGGGAAACGAAACGCCGAGGCAGGCTTCGGCCAGCCCGTACACCGGGGTCATCGCCTCGCGCCGCAGGCCGTAGCGCGCGAAGCGCTCGCTGAAGCGCCCGACGGTATCCGCGCTCACCGCCTCGGCGCCGTTGAACGCGAGCCGCAGCGAGGACAGGTCGAGGCCCTCGAGGTCGCGCTCGGAGAGCTTGCTCAGGCACAGCTCGTAGGCGAAGTTCGGCGCCGAGGTGAGCGTGCCGCTGTGCTGCGCGATGCGCCTGAGCCAGCGCTCGGGGCGCGACAGGAAGGCGAGCGGCGACATCAGCACCAGCGGATAGCCGAACAGCAGCGCGCCGAGGCAGGCGCCGATCAGCCCCATGTCGTGGTACAGCGGCAGCCAGGAGACGAAGGTGTCGGCCGGTGCGGCCTGCGCCGCGGCGCCCATCGCACGCAGGTTGGCGATCAGGTTCGCATGCGACAGCACCACTCCCTTGGGCCGCCCGGTGCTGCCCGAGGTGTATTGCAGGAACGCGGTGTCGGCCGCCGCCGCGCGATGCGCCGGCGCGGCGCCGTCGGCCTGCAGCACCTCGTCCACGGTGACGACGTCCCGCAGCGACTCGGCGTGGGCCTGCAGCACGTGGGCAAAGGTCTTCGCCGCCTCGACGGTGACGAAAATCCGCGCGCCGCTGTTGGCGACGATGCCCGCGATGCGCCGGAAATGCTGCTCGAGCTGCGCCGGCCGCGCCGGCGGGTAGAGCGGAACCGGGATCGCGCCGGCGCGCAGCGCGCCGTAGAACGCGACGAAGAAGGCTCGGCTGGTAGGGAGCATGATCGCCACGCGCGCGCACGGCGCGACGCCGCGCGCCGCGAGCCCGGCGGCTAAGGCGCGCGCCGCCTCGCCCAGCGCGCCGAAGCTGATCTCCTCGGCAGCGTCGCGCTCGCCGTAAAGGGTGATGTGGATGCGGTCCGGATGGCGCGCGAGGTGCCAGTCCAGGGCTTCGTCGAGCGTCTCGACAGCCAGCGCCGGGTGCTCCGCCGCGGGCGCCTGGCGCGGCGCCGCGGCGGCCGCGGACGCCGGCGCGTGCGCGAACGCGCGCTGCGCGGCGCGCGGCGCAGCGTTGATGATGCCGAGCAGATCGCGCGCGCTTTCGGCCTCGCTGAATCCCTCCTCGGGCAGGCGTATGCCGAGCGCCTGCTCGATGCGCGCCGCGAGCTCCACGCGCGCCAGGCTGTCGAGCCCGAAATCGCGCTCGAGCGAGGCGTCGAGCCCGAGCCGCTCGATCGCCGGATCCGCGGGGTGGAGCTCGCGCGCGAGGGCGCGCAGCAGCTCGATCAGTCGTGTGCCCTGCGCGCCGGGCTGTTCCATCGCGCCGCTAGGACTTGTTCCTGCGCCGCGCGGCGTAGAGCTCGCGGAAAGTGCGTCCCTCGGGCGCCGGCATGTCGCGTCCGAGCGTCCAGCCCGAGCCGAGCGGGAGCCGGGAGATGCGGCCCTTCGCACCGCCCATCAGCCTGAGCGCACGCACGCCGATGCGGGTGGCAAGCGCGTACAGGCGCGGCCGTTTCGCGGCGAAGGCCCAGATGCGGAATCCCGCGCGCTCGCGCCAGGGCCGCAGGCCAGCCTGCATCTGCCGCTCGCGCAGCTTGCGCAGCAGCTCCGGCAGCGGGATCTTCACCGGGCAGGCGACCTCGCAGGCGCCGCACAGCGTGGCGGCCTGCGGCAGGTCGAGCGCGTTCTCAATTCCCTGGTAGATCGGTGTCAGCACCGAGCCCATCGGCCCCGGGTAGACCCAGCCGTAGGCGTGCCCGCCCACGGTCTGGAACACCGGGCAGTGGTTCATGCACGCGCCGCAGCGGATGCAGCGCAGCATCTCCTGCATGTCGCTGCCGACCAGCCTGGTGCGGCCGGCATCGACCAGGATCACGTACATATGCTCCGGGCCGTCGAGGTCGCCCTCGCGGCGCGGGCCGGTGACGATGGTGAAGTAGTTCTCGATCTCCTGCCCGGTCGCCGAGCGCGGCAGCACGCGGTTGAGGGTGGACAGGTCTTCGAGCGTCGGGATCACCTTCTCGATGCCGGTGATCGCGACGTGCACCTTCGGCAGCGTGGTCACCATGCGGCCGTTGCCCTCGTTGGTGACGATCGCGACCGAGCCGGTTTCGGCCACCAGGAAGTTGCCGCCCGAGATGCCGAGGTCGGCGCTCAGGAAGTGCCCGCGCAGCATCTCGCGCGCCTCGCGCGTGAGCGCCTCGGTGTCGGTCAGGCGCGGGCGGTGGTGATGCTCGGCGAACAGGTCCGAGACCTGCTCCTTGTCCTTGTGGATCGCCGGCGCGATGATGTGCGAAGGCGCCTCCTTCGCCAGCTGGATGATGTACTCGCCCAGGTCGGTCTCGACCGGCGTGACACCGGCAGCCTCGAGCGCCTCGTTCAGCCCCGCCTCCTCCGACACCATCGACTTCGACTTGATCGCCTTTTTCAGCCCGTGGCGGGCGCAGATCTCGAGCACATGACGGCGGATTTCGGCCGTGTCCTTCGCCCACAGCACGGTGGCGCCGCGCCGCGTCGCCTCCTGCTCGAAGCGCAGCAGCCAGGCATCGAGGTTGGCGAGCCCGCGGTCGCGGATCGCAGCGCTCGCGCCGCGCAGCGCTTCGAACGCCTCGACGCCGTAGGCCTCGCGCGCGGCGTCGCGCTTGTCGGCGAAGCCGCTGCCGAAGCGCTTGAGCACGCTCTGCAGCCTCGCGTCGGCGAGCGCGCCGTGAGCGCGCGCCTTGAACTGCATCGACTGGGCGCGCATCAGTCGGACTCCCCGGCGAGCAGCTCGGCGACGTGCAGCACGCGCGTGGTCTGGTCGCCGCGGCGGCGCAGCCGACCTTCGATGTTGAGCATGCAGCCGAGGTCGCCCAGCACCACCGTCCCCGCGCCCGAGGCGGCGATGTTCTCGCACTTGGTCTCGGCCATCGCGGCCGATATTTCGCCGAACTTGATCGAGAACGTGCCGCCGAAGCCGCAGCAGACCTCGCTGTCCTTCATTTCTGTAAGCGTGACGCCGGGCATCCTGGCCAGCAGCCGGCGCGGCTGCTGCTTGACGCCGAGCTCGCGCAGGCCGGCGCAGGAATCGTGGTACGTGATCGCGCCGTCGAAGCTCCCGGGCGGCAGCTCGAGCCGGGCGACGTTCAGCAGGAAGTCGGTCAACTCCCAGCTCTTGGCGGCGAGCGCCTCGACGCGCGCCAGCCACGCGCCCTCGCCCTCGAACAGCGCGGGGTAGTGAGTCTTGATCATGCCGCAGCAAGAACCCGAAGGCGCGACCATGTAGTCGCAAGCCTCGAACTCGCCGATCAGCTTCTCGGCCAGCGCGCGCGCGGAGCTGCGCTCGCCGGAATTCCAGCCCGGCTGGCCGCAGCAGGTCTGTGTTGCGGGCACCAGCACCTCGAATCCGGCGCCCTCGAGCAGCTTGAGGGCGGCGAAGCCGATGCGCGGCCGCATCATGTCCACCAGGCAGGTGACGAACAGGCCGACTCGGCGTCCGCTGGGCATAGAAAGGGACTTTTCTTTTTTGAAACAGAGACGAAACAGCGATAAAGGATAACACGCCACTCCCTCGCCCGATTTCACATCGTGAGATACAATCGCCTGGTTTCCATGATGCTACGCAGCAATTCCGTGCCCAGCGCAAAGCCCAAGACCAAGGACGACCAGAAGAGCCCGATCCAGGTGATCGAGCGCATGATGAAGCTGCTCGAGGTGCTCGCGAAGCACCCTGAGCCGCTCGGACTGAAGCAGGTCGCGCAGTACACCGGGCTGCACCCGTCGACCGCGCACCGCATCCTCGCGGCGATGGCCGCCGACCGCCTGGTCGACCGCATCGAGCCCGGCAGCTACCGGCTCGGCATGCGCCTGCTCGAGCTCGGGACGCTGGTCAAGTCGCGCATCAGCGTGCGCGAGCTTGCGCTGCCGGTGATGCGCGAGTTGCACGCCCAGACCGGAGAAACGGCCAACCTCTCGGTGCGCCACGACGACGAGATCGTGTATGTCGAGCGCACCTCGGCCGGCCGCTCGGCGATGCGCATCGTGCACGCGATCGGCGCGCGCGCGGCGCTGCACATCACCGCCGCGGGCAAGCTGTTCCTGCTCGAGGACGGGTTCGCCAGGCTGCGCGACTACGCCAAGCGAACCGGCCTCGCGCCGCACACGCGCAACACGCTCAGCACCATCGCGCTGCTCGAGCGGGACCTCGAGCGCATTCAGCGCCAGGGCTACGCAACCGACAACGAGGAGGCCGAAATCGGCGTGCGCTGCGTTGCGGCCGGAATCCGCAACGACGCGGGCGCACTGATCGCCGGGCTGTCGCTGTCGACGCCGGCCGACCGCATGAAGCCGCAATGGGGACCGCTGGTGAAGGAAGCCGCCGAACGCATCTCGCGCGCCATCGGCCACCGTCCTGCGGCGCGCATCGGCGCAGCTTGAGAGGCGCGGCGCCGGATGGCTCGCGCCGCCGCTCGAACCCGGGCTAGAGGTTTCACGCTGGTTGAGCTGATCGTAGTATTGGTGATTCTGGGCGTGCTCGCCGCAGTCGCCATTCCGCGCTATCTCGACGTGCAGGGCGACAGTTTCAGGACTTCGGTGGCGCAGACCGCGGCCGCCTTCGGGACGGCGACCTCGCTCGCTCACTTTAGCTGCCTGATCAAAGGCTACGCGGGCAAGGACAACCTGCCCGGATTCGGCACCGGCATCGTCGACTTCAATTCCAACTGCTACCCGTCGTCGACCAACGGCAGCAACGGCAACGTTAATGCCAACCGCTGCCTGCAGATCTGGAACGGCGTACTCGCACTCGCGCCCACGATCAGCACCGCAGCGAGCGGCGCGACGGACTACCGTGCGCAGGGTAGCGGCACGACGTGCACCTACACCTATCGCAGGGACGGCTCCAC
>DAHVFK010000178.1 GCA_027317055.1 Betaproteobacteria bacterium
CGGCACCGCCGTCAGGCCTGGCCAACTATCTTCGCTTTCGCATTTCCCCCCGTTCCGCCGTCGCGCTCGCGGCGCGCGTCAAGCGCGCAGGCAAGGATTTTGTCGGCGACCAGCGGGAGCTTTACCTGGTTGACGAACAGCCGAACGAGGAAGCGCCGTACGAGCGACTTTTGGGCGACGCCATGGCCGGCAACGGCGCGCTGTTCACCCGCCAAGACGCCGTGGAGGCCGCCTGGGCGGTGGTCGACCCCGTTCTGACGACGCATCGCCGGGCGGCGCCCTACAAGCGCGGCAGTTGGGGCCCCAAGCAAGCCGACGCACTCATCGCCGCCGACGGCGGCTGGTACAACCCCAGGTTGGCGGATGCCGCTCGCGATTGAAGACTACGCGTTGATCGGCGATTGCCATACCGCGGCGTTGGTCGGCCGCGACGGCTCCATCGACTGGCTGTGCTTTCCCCGATTCGATTCCGGCGCGTGTTTCGCGGCGTTGCTGGGACAGCCCGGCCACGGGCGCTGGCTGATCGCGCCGGCCGCAGAGGTGCGCGGCGTGCGGCGCAAGTATCGCCCCGGCACCCTGATCCTGGAAACCGAATTCGAGACCGACGAGGGCGCCGTGCGCGTCATCGACTGCATGCCGCTATCGGACGAGCGCTGGGATGTGCTGCGCATTGTCGAGGGCGTGCGCGGGAGCGTGGCCATGCGCATGGAACTCATTGTGCGTTTCGACTACGGTTCCATCGTCCCGTGGGTGCGGCGGCCTGACGATACGCTGCTCCTGACCGCGGGGCCGGACACGCTGGAACTGCACACACTCGTCCAAGTTCACGGCGAAAACATGAAGACCGTGGCCGAATTCAGTGTTGGTAAGGGTGAGCGCATTCCATTCTCGCTCAACTACCGTCTGTCCCACGAAGCGACGCAGCAGGCCATGGATGCCGAGCAAACGCTGCGGGACTGCGAGAAAGCGTGGCGCAAATGGTCCGGGCGCTGCACCTACAAAGGGCGCTGGCGCGAGGCCATGGTGCGCTCGCTGATCACGCTCAAGGCGCTGACCTTTGCGCCGACCGGAGGAATCGTCGCGGCGCCTACGACTTCGCTGCCCGAACAACCAGGCGGCGTGCGCAATTGGGACTACCGATACTGCTGGCTGCGCGATGCCACGTTCACCTTGAACGCGCTGCTGCTCGCCGGCTACCGGGAAGAGGCCGTCGCCTGGCGCGAGTGGCTGCTGCGCGCCGTGGCGGGCAGCCCCGACGACCTGCAGATCCTCTACGGCGTCACGGGCGAGCGGCGGCTGGAGGAAACCGAATTGGGCTGGCTGCCCGGGTATGGCGGCGCGGCTCCGGTGCGCGTTGGCAACGCGGCATCGAAGCAGTTCCAGCTCGATGTCTACGGCGAAGTCATGGACACCTTGCACCTGGCGCGGGCCGCGGGACTGGCGCCGGAGCCGGCAGCCTGGAGCATACAAGTCGCCCTGCTCCAGTTCCTGGAGTCGAACTGGCGCGAGCCGGATGAAGGCATCTGGGAGATTCGCGGACCGCGTCGCCAATTCACCCACTCCAAGGTGATGGCCTGGGTCGCTTTCGATCGCGCGCTCAAGGACGCGCAGACCTACGGGCTCGATGCTCCGCTCGAGCGCTGGCGCCAGGTACGCGATGCGATTCACGCCCAGGTCTGCGCGCAGGGCTACGATGCGCGCCGCAACACCTTCGTGCAGTCCTACGGTTCGCCGCATCTCGATGCCAGCCTGCTCCTGATCTCCCAGGTCGGCTTCCTGCCGCCGGACGATCCGCGCGTGCTCGGTACTGTCGCTGCGATCGAGCGCAACCTCGTCGTCGATGGGCTGGTGCTGCGCTATTCGACCGCAACCGATGTGGACGCGTTGCCGGCGGGCGAAGGCGCGTTTCTGCCCTGCTCGTTCTGGCTTGCCGACAACCTGGTGCTGAGCGGACGCCGCGCGGAAGGCGAGGCTTTGTTCGAGCGCTTGCTTGCCTTGCGTAACGACCTTGGTTTGCTGGCGGAGGAATACGATCCGCGCGCGCAGCGCATGTTAGGCAACTTTCCGCAGGCGCTAACGCACATGGCGCTGATCCACACCGCCCACCTGCTGTCCGTTCCCGAGCAACATGCCAGGCGCGCCAGCGAGAAAGGCGAGCGCCCTGCCGCCGTGACCCAGGCATCATGAGGAAACAGGAGACGATATGAGCGCCACCCGGCAGCTTCACGATCTGGGCCAAAGCCTCTGGCTCGACAACATTACGCGCGCGCTGCTGACGAGCGGCACACTCGAACGCTATATCGAGGAATTGGCGGTGACGGGGCTCACCTCCAATCCCACCATTTTCGATCACGCGATCAAGAACGCTGGTATTTATGACGACGCCATTCGCAGCAAAGCGGACGAGGGCAAGTCCGGCGAGGCCTTGTTCTTCGAACTGGCCCTGGAGGATCTGACCCGGGCGGCGGATCTGTTCCGTCCGATTCACGACGCCACCGGCGGCGTGGACGGCTGGGTGTCGCTGGAGGTATCGCCCTTGCTCGCGGACGACAGCGCCGGCACCATCAAGGCGGCGGCGCAACTTCATACGCGCGCGCAGCGCCCCAACCTGTTCATCAAGATCCCGGGTACGCGCGCCGGCCTGCCGGCGATCGAGGAGACGATCTTCGCCGGCGTGCCGGTAAACGTCACGCTGTTGTTCTCGCGCGAGCACTACCTCGCGGCGGCCGAAGCGTACATGCGCGGTATCGAGCGCCGCATCGCGGCGGGTCTCGACCCGAAGGTCGGTTCCGTGGCATCGATCTTCGTCAGCCGCTGGGACGTCGCGGTCAAGGACAAGGTTCAAGCGCAGTTCCGCAACCGCCTCGGCATTGCCATCGCCATGCGCACCTACAAAGCCTGCCGCGATCTGCTGGCCTCGCCGCGCTGGCAGAAGCTCGCCGCGTCCGGCGCGCAGCCGCAGCGCCTGCTGTGGGCCAGCACCGGCACCAAGGATCCGACCGCCTCGGACGTTCTTTACGTCCAAGCGCTGGCGGCTCCGGAGACGATCAACACCATGCCCGAGCAAACGCTGCTTGCCTTTGCCGATCACGGCGCAGTGAACGACGCCATGCGCGTCGACGGCGGCAGCGCCGAGATTGTGCTCGCGGAATTCAAGCGCGAGGGCGTCGACGCTGAAGCGCTTGCCGCCGATTTGCAGCGCGAGGGCACCGAATCTTTCGCCAAGTCATGGCGTGACCTGATGCTGCGCATCGGCTCGAAAAGGGAACGGCTGACAAGAACGCAGTAGTGGGAATCTACAATTCCGACACCGACGCAGGAGCAAGCATCAAAGTCGGTCCGATGGTCGGCTGGAATGTCGGCGCACCGGAAGGCGCCGTGCTGATGGGTGGCCCGAGTGCCCTCGGCGCCGCGCGGTACGGCATCGGTATTCCCAAGGACAGCATCATGAAGTACGAACCGGCCCTCAAGTCCGACAAGTTCTCGGTCATTGCTCACGGCACGGCGGACGAGGTGGCCATGGCCAATAACATCCTCAAGACGACCGGCGCGGCAGAAATAGACGCTCACGCGGAGGCCCTGGCAACAACCTAGGTCTGCGGCAGGCGTGATCGACCAATCCGCGAACGTCCATGACGCTAAGCCCCCTCGCAGGCAAGCCGGCCGCGCTTTCGGAGCCGGCTTTCGCCGGCGCGCCCGAAGTGCTGGCGGTCCCGCCGGAAGACGCTCGAATCCTGCGGCAAAGGTAATCTAATCGATAAGGAGATGCGATGTTAAAAGGCATCTTTCTGGGAGTTGCAGTGACGCTAGCAGTTGCCGTGATCGGCGCTTACGCTCTGGTGCGAAGCGGACTCATTCCGGCCAATGCCGATGCCAAACCCGGCCGGCTGGAGACCTGGGCAGCCGGTACTTCGCTCGATGCGACATTGGCTCGCGACGCGCCAAAGGGCAGCAATCCGGTGCCGCCGACCGAGCAGAATCTCCTCGATGGCGTGCAACTTTTTGCGCAGAACTGCGCGGTTTGCCATGGTTCGGCGAAGGGGGCTGCGTCCCCGTCGCCGATCGCGAAGGGCCTTTATCAAAAGCCGCCGCAACTTGCGACCGATGGGGTCGAGGACGACCCGGAGGGCGATTCGTTCTGGAAGATCAAGCACGGCATTCGTCTGACGGGTATGCCTTCGTTCGGATACACCCTCAGCGACCGGCAGATCTGGACCCTGGCGCTTTTCCTGAAGCACATGGACAAGCTGCCGCCCGCAGTACAGCAAGTCTGGCGGCAAGTCCGTAACTGGCCGCCGGCGTCCGTGAACCGGGCAGATCAGAAATAGCCGATCGAGCATGAAGAACGCCAAAGCGAACCGGCCCAGGGCTTCCGAATCGAAGCCGGGATCGAAGCGCGATGAGAGGGAAGACCTCGAGTCGCTGCCCCTGGCGGACGTGCAGAACAAACTGGGCTCGTCGCCGGACGGCCTCACCCAGGCCGAAGCGGCAAAGCGGCTGACCCAATATGGGCCGAACGAGATAGAGGAAAAGAAGACCAATCCGCTGCTGAAATTCCTCACTTACTTCTGGGGTCCGATCCCGTGGATGATCGAAGCGGCCGTGATTCTTTCGGCGGTCGCCCGGCACTGGCCGGACTTCGGCATCATCCTTGTTCTGCTGCTGACCAACGCCGTGGTCGGATTCTGGGAGGAACGCGAGGCCGGCAACGCGATCGAGGCCCTCAAGGCCAAGCTGGCGGTCAAGGCCCGGGTGATCCGCGACGGGAAGTGGATCAATCCGGCGGCGCGCGAGCTGGTGCCGGGCGATGTCATTCGCATGCGCCTGGGCGACATCGTGCCGGCCGATGCGCGCCTGCTCGACGGCGATCCCATGTCGATCGATCAGTCCGCGCTGACGGGAGAGTCCCTGCCCGCCACGCGCAAGCCGGGCGACGCGGTGTTCTCCGGTTCGATCATCCGCCGGGGTGAGAGCAGCGCGCTGGTGTATGCCACGGGTAGCAACACCTATTTTGGCAAGACGGCACAACTTGTCGAGCAGGCGCACACCGTCAGCCATTTTCAAAAGGCTGTGTTGAGGATCGGCAACTACCTGATCATTCTCGCGCTGGTGCTGGTGGCTGCGATTGTCGGCGTCGCGATTTTCCGCGGCGATCCGATCCTCACCACCTTGCAGTTCGCCCTGGTGCTGACCGTGGCGGCGATTCCGGTGGCGATGCCCACGGTACTGTCGGTCACGATGGCGGTCGGCGCGCGCCTGCTCGCCAGGAAGGAGGCGATCGTCAGCCGCCTGGTGGCGATCGAGGAACTGGCCGGCGTGGACATATTGTGTGCGGACAAGACCGGCACCCTGACCCAGAACAAGCTCACGCTGGGCGATCCGTTCTGCGTCAACAATGTCCCCGCCGGGCAGGTCATCCTCGACGCCGCGCTGGCGTCGCGCGCCGACGACAAGGACACCATCGACCTGGCCGTGCTGGGCGGGCTGAAAGATGACAAGGCCCTGAACGATTACCAGGTGGTGCATTTCCAGCCGTTCGACCCGGTGCACAAGCGCACCGAAGCGACCGTCAAGAGCGCGAACGGAAGACAACTCAAGGTGACCAAGGGCGCGCCGCAAGTGATCCTGGCGCTGGCGGCCAATGCCGGCGAGGTCAAGTCCGCCGTCGACAAGGCGGTCAACGACTTTGCGGCGAGCGGCTTTCGTGCCCTGGGCGTGGCCCGGGCCGACGAGGACGGCAAGTGGATGCTTGTCGGCGTGCTGCCCCTGTTCGATCCGCCGCGGGAAGATGCCAAGGCGACCATCGCGACCGCGCTTGCGATGGGCGTGAAGGTCAAGATGGTGACGGGCGACGCCCTGGCGATCGCCAAGGAAACCGCCAAGAAGCTGGACATGGGCGCGAATATCCTCGACGCCGCCGGCCTGGGCGACTCGAAAAAGCAGGAGTCCGCGCAGGTGGCCGCGTCGATCGAGAAGGCCGACGGCTTCGCCCAGGTGTTTCCCGAGCACAAGTTCCACATCGTGGATGTCCTGCAAAAACGCGGCCACATCGTCGGCATGACCGGCGACGGGGTGAACGACGCCCCCGCGCTGAAGAAGGCCGACTGCGGCATCGCCGTCTCGGGCGCGACCGACGCCGCGCGCGCGGCGGCAGCCATCGTGCTGATGACGCCGGGCCTGTCGGTGATCATCGACGCGATCAAGGAGAGCCGGAAGATTTTTCAGCGCATGAACAGCTATGCGATCTACCGCATCGCCGAGACGCTGCGGGTGCTGTTGTTCATGACGCTCTCGATCCTGATCTTCAACTTCTATCCGGTGACTGCGGTAATGATCGTGATGCTCGCCCTGCTCAATGACGGCGCCATTTTGTCCATCGCCTATGACAAGGTCCATTACAAAGATGAGCCCGAGGCCTGGAACATGCGCATGGTGCTGGGGATCGCCACGGTGCTGGGTCTCGTCGGCCCCATCGCCGCGTTTGGCCTGTTCTTCCTTGGCGCTCGGGTCTATCACCTCGACCATGCGCATCTCCAGACAATGATGTATCTGATGCTGTCGGTAGCCGGGCATCTCACGATTTTCCAGACGCGCACGCGCGGCCCCTTCTGGTCGATACGCCCGGCGCGGATTTTGTGGGCGGCCGTGCTCGGCACCCAAGTCCTGGCGACGTTGATAGCGGTTTACGGGCTGTTCATGACACCCCTGGGCTGGGGTTGGGCGGCGTTCGTCTGGGGCTATGCGCTGGCGTGGTTCCTCGTGACCGACCCCGTGAAACTGCTCGCCTATCGGATTTTTGATCCAGTCAAAGCTGCAAGCAAACCTGGTTCCAAAGTCGAGGACAGGCCGGAAGCAAGAGGCAAAACAACTTCCAATCCGGCACCGCGGATCGCCGCACGGGCGTATCAGCTCTATGAGGAGCGGGGCCGACGAGACGGTCAATCAGCTCAGGATTGGGAGAAGGCGGAGCGGGAGATTCAGAAGGCTGATGTCAAGTCCGTGGTCAAGCCCACAGCTTCCGGGGCGCTCGCGGCGCAAGCTTCCGTCGGCGCCGGTGGTTCGACGCAGACATCCGAAC
>DAHVFK010000179.1 GCA_027317055.1 Betaproteobacteria bacterium
AGCCGGACTCGCGCGACCGGGTCGAGTTCGCGATCAAGCTGCCCGGGCGCGACAGCGAGAGCCCGGTATGGCTGCCGCTCGACGCGAAGTTCCCGACCGAGGACTACCAGCGGCTGCAGGAAGCGCAGGACGCGGCCGACCCGGTCGCGGTCGAGGCCGCGGCCAAGGCGCTCGAGGCGCGCATCCGGCTCGAGGCGAAGACGATCGCCGAGAAGTACCTCGCGCCTCCGGCGACGACCGACTTCGGCCTGCTCTACCTGCCGTTCGAAGGCCTGTACGCCGAGGTGCTGCGCCGGCCCGGGCTGTTCGAAGCGCTGCAGCGCGACTACCGCGTGACGATCTGCGGCCCGACCACGCTCTCGGCGCTGCTCAACAGCTTGCAGATGGGATTCCGCACGCTCGCGATCGAGAAGCGCTCGTCCGAGGTCTGGCAGGTGCTGGGCGCGGTCAAGAGCGAGTTCGGCCGCTTCGGCGAGGTGCTGGCGAACACCAAGCGCCAGCTGCAGACGGTGGCCAACTCGATCGACGCCGCCGAGACGCGCACGCGCCAGATCGAGCGTAAGCTGAAGGACGTCGAGGCGCTTCCGGGGGCGGAAATTCCGCCTCTGATCGACCGCGACCTCTAGGTCCTCATGCTCGACTGGATGAAGAACGAAGGCGGCGGTTCCGGCGAGCCGATGCGCGACCCCGCGGCGGCGAAGAAGCTGCTGGCGGAGATGTGCGACGCCGATCCGTTGATCGCGCTGAACGACCTGCGCGGCTGGCTCGAGTCGCTCGCCCAGAGCACGGCGCCCGACGCGCGTGCGCGGGTGGAGATTTTCGCCCTGGCGCAGGAGGCCGGCCAGCGCCACGCCGACGCGCTGCTGGCGCAGTTCTTCGCCCCGCCGGTCCAGGCGCAGCGCGGGCGCGAGGCGAACTGGATTGCGCTGGTCGACTACCTGAAGGCGCTGTCGCAGGGACTGGCCGCCGCCGCGCACGGCCCGCTCGGCCCGGCCGCCGCGGCGCGAGCGCTGAACGCGACCCGCATGCTGGCCAAGGCGCACCTGCTGCGCTACCTCGCGGTTCCGGCCGCCGCGTGGAAGCTCGCGTACTCGGTCCACGCCCAGGCCGAGCAGGCCGGCTGCGCCGACACGCCGGTGCGCCTGCACGCCGCGCAGCACCTGGCGAGCAGCGCGACGCAGGAGCTGCTGCGGCTGCTGATGCTGCAGGCGGGAGCGCCCGAGATGCTGGCGCCGGCGGAGATCGAGATCGCCGACCGGGTGTGCGAGCAGGTAGGGGCGGAATTCACGCTCCGCCCGCCGCGCGTGCTGGACAACGTGTTCTGCTTCGATCCCGCGGGCGAGCGCCCCCCAGTTCGGACGGAGACCCGTCCGCCCGGCCTGGCCTCCGACGCGCGCTGCTTCGGCGCCGGCGCCGGCCTGGACGCTCTGCACCGGCTCTACAAGCAGCTCGCGCCGGGGCGCGAGGAGAGGCCCTTCGGCAAGGACATCGCGCCTCACGCGCAGATCTCGGCGGTTCAGCACCTGCTCGGGTTCTGGAGCGCGAAGCACCCCTACAAGGAGCCCGTGCGCACGCCGGCGGACGGCGAGCTGCAGGTCGTGCACGGCTACGCCCAGGTCTGGCGGCAGCTCTCGCACGCGGGCGTCGGCGCGCGGGAGCTCTCGCTGGTCGAGGACGGCGACGGCGACGGCGCGCCTCAGCCGCCGGAGACCTGGCGCCTGCGCAACTCGGGCGGCAACGAGCTGGGCGCCGACGTGCCCAAGGGCGCGCTCGAATGGGTGCGCTGCGGCGAGGTGATCGGCCTGCTCGCGCCTGGCGAGCAGGCGTGGTGGCCGGCCATCATCCGCTCGGTGCACGCCGACCCGGACCGCGCGCTGCACGTCACGCTCTACGTGCTGAGCCGCGCGCCGCGGGCGGTGCAGTTGCAGGCGCGTATCGAGCGCGGCGAGGAGGCGGTCTACAGCGGCGAGGCGGCGCGCCAGTTCGAGTTCAACCAGGTGCGCGCGATCATCGTCTCGGAGGGCGCGTCCGGCTCGCACGCGGCCAACATGCTGCTCGCGCCCGAGGGCTGGAAGGAAGGCCGCGTGTACGAGCTTTCGGCCGGCGGCGCGACGCGCAACCTGCGCGGGCTGCAGATGCTGCGGCGACGCGACGACTACGTGCGTGCGACGTTCGAGTGGTCGGCGGGCGCTTCCTGATCGAGCGCGCCGGGGCGGTACCAGCCCAGCTTGTCCCTCAGCTTCACCACCTCGCCGACGATGGCGAGCGCCGGCGGGCGCAGGCTTTCGCGCGCGGCGAGCGCGGGCAGCGTCGCGAGCGTGCCGGCGACCACGCGCTGCCTGGGCAGCGTGGCGCGCTCGATCAGCGCCGCGGGCGTGCTCGCGGGCAGGCCGTGCGCCACCAGCTGCTCGCATAGCTGCGGCAGGCCGCGCACCCCCATGTAGATCACCACCGTCTGGCGCGGGCGCGCGAGCACGTCCCAGTTCAGGCTCAAGCTGCCGTCCTTCAGGTGCCCGGTGACGAACACGCACGAGTGCGCGTAGTCGCGGTGGGTGAGCGGGATGCCGGCGTAGGCCGCCATGCCGCTCGCGGCGGTGATGCCCGGCACCACCTCGAACGGCACGCCCTGCGCGGCGAGCGACTCGATCTCCTCGCCGCCGCGGCCGAAGATGTACGGGTCGCCGCCTTTCAGGCGCAGCACGCGCTTGCCTTCCTTCGCCAGGCGCACCATGAGTGCGTTGATCTCTTCCTGCCTGAGCGCGTGGCGATCGCTTTCCTTGCCGACGTAGACGCGCTCGGCGTCGCGCCGCGCCAGGTCCACGATCTGCGGCGCGACCAGGTGGTCGTACAGCACGACGTCGGCGCGCTGCATCACCTGCAGCGCGCGCAGCGTGAGCAGGTCGGGGTTGCCCGGCCCGCCGCCCACGAGATAGACCATCCCCTGCGGCGCCTGCGCGCTCGCGCCCGGGGCGAGCATCCGCTGCAGCGTCTCGGCCGCCTGCGCCTCGCGCCCGGAGAGCACCATCTCGCCGACCGCGCCGTCGATCGCGTCCTCCCAGAAGCGGCGCCGCGCCTCGGAGTCGGCGTAGCGGCGCTTGGAGGCGGCGCGAAAGCGCGCCGCGAGCGCGGCCAAGCGGCCGAACGCGAACGGCACCAGCGCCTCGATCATGCTGCGCAGCTTGCGCGCGAGCACCGGCGACGCCCCGGCGGTCGAGATCGCGATCTGCAGCGGCGGGCGGTCGAGCACCGAAGGCATGATGAAAGTCGAAAGCTGCGCGTTGTCGGCGACGTTGACCGGGATGCGCAATGCCTTGGCGGCGTTCGAGACCGACTCGTTGACCGCCGGGTCGTCGGTCGCGGCGATCACGATCTCGGCCCCCACCAGGTCGCCGGGCTGGAAGCGCTTGGCCTCGTGGCGCAGCGCGCCGACCAGCGTCAGCTCCGACAGGCGCGCGCACAGCTCGGGCGCGACCACCGTCAGCCGCACGCCTGAGCGCAGCATCGCTTCGGCCTTGAGCGCCGCCACGGGGCCGCCGCCGACCACCAGGCCGGGCTTGCCGCGCAGGTCGAGGAAGGCGGCGAAGTAGGCGCGGTCGGCGCTCGGGGCGATGCCGGAACTCGTCATGTCAAAACCCTAAGGGCTGAGGGGATGGCGGACTTTGATCTATGTTAAATGCATATCGGGTGACTCGGGCAAGCTAGTCGCATGCCCGCCAGAGCGATTCTGAGCTTATTCATTTGCTCGCTATCTCTCGCCGTCGAAGCCGCCGCTCCGGCCGCGGCGCGGCGCGCGCAGCTGGTCCACATGGTGCGCGAGGACTGCGGCTCGTGCCACGGCATGACGCTCATGGGCGGGCTCGGCCCGCCGCTTGTGCCCGCGGCGCTCGCCGGCAAGCCGGCCGACTCGCTCGAGGCGGTGATCCTCGACGGCCGCCCCGGAACGCCGATGCCGCCCTGGCGCCGCTTCATGAGCGAACAGGAAGCGCGCTGGATTGTCGATTCGCTGAAGAAGGGTTTTCCCAGTGAAAAATAGAATATTCATACTGTTCGCGATCGTTGCCCTCTCGGCCTGCGTCCCGGCCTCTCAGTTGCGCGGCACGGGCGACCTCGGGCTGGTGGTCGAGCGCGCGAGCGGCAGCGTGATGCTGATCGACACCAGCACGCGCGCGAGCTACGCCACCGTCTCGGGGCTGGGCGACCTGTCGCACGCCACCGCGGTCTACTCGCGCGACGGGCGCTACGCCTACGTGTTCGGGCGCGACGGCGGCCTGACCAAGGTCGACATGCTGCGCGCGCGCATCGCCGCGCGCACGGTGCAGGCCGGCAACTCGATCGGCGGCGCGATCTCGCAGGACGGGCGCGTGATCGCGGTCGCGAACTACACGCCCGGCGGGGTGCGCCTGTTCGATTCCGCCACGCTCGCGCCGCTGGCCGACATCCCGGCGACCTACGGCGACGGCACGCAGCGCTCCAAGGTGGTCGGCATCGCCGAGGCGCCGGGCGAGCGCTTCATCTTCAGCCTGTACGACGCGGGCGAGATCTGGATCGCCGACTGCGCCGATCCGCGCCACCCGGTGATCACCAGGTTCCGCGGCGTCGGGCGCCAGCCCTACGACGGCCTGATCACGCCCGACGGGCGCTGGTACATCGCCGGCCTGTTCGGCGAGGACGGACTCGTGCTGCTCGACCTGTGGCATCCCGAGCGCGGCGTGCGCCGGATCCTGGACCACTACGGCCGCGGCGAGCAGCGCCTGCCGGTGTACAAGATGCCGCACCTGCGCGGCTGGGCGGTCGCCGGCCGGCTCGCGGTGCTGCCCGCGGTCGGCCATCACGAGGTGCTGATCGTCGACACCGAGACCTGGAACGAGGCCGGGCGCATCGCGGTCCACGGCCAGCCGGTGTTCGCGATCGCGCAGCCGGGCGGGCGCCGGGTGTGGGTCAACTTCGCCTTCCCCGACAACGACACGGTGCAGGTGATCGATCTGCCGAGCCGCAGCATCGTGCACACGCTCAAGCCCGGGCGCGCAGTGCTGCACATGGAGTTCACCCCGCGCGGCGAGCAGGTCTGGATCTCATCGCGCGACGACAACGTGGTGCGGGTCTACGATCCCGCCAGCTTCCGCGAGATCGCGCAGCTCAAGGCCGACCACCCGAGCGGAATCCTGCTTTCCGCGCGCGCCTTCGCCACCGGGTTCTGAGGATGACCGCAGTCGCCGCGGCGTTCCCGCTGCTGAACGACTTCCAGCGCGGCTTCCCGCTCGTCGCGCGGCCGTTCGCGGAGATCGGGCGGCGCTGCGGCATGCCGGAGCAGGCGGTGCTGGACGAGCTGCGCCGCTTGGCGGGCGAGGGCGTGGTGAGCCGGGTCGGGGTGGTGTTCGCCGCCAACGCGGTCGGTGCGGGCACGCTCGCGGCGATGCAGCTGGCGCCTGCGGAGATCGACGAGGTGGCCGCGGCGGTGAGCGAGCAGCCCGAGGTCAACCACAACTATGAGCGCGAGCACGCCTACAACCTGTGGTTCGTGGTCACCGCACCCAACCGCGCGGAGGTGAGCGCTGCGCTGCGCCGCATCGAGCGCCTGAGCGGCCACGAGGCGCTCTCGCTGCCGCTGATCGAGGAGTACCACATCGACCTCGGCTTCGATCTCGCCAGCGGCGGCGCGCCGCGCGCACCGCGACGCCCGCAGGCCGCTGCCGCCCTCGGTGCGGCCGAGCGGCGCCTGCTGGCCGCAGTCGAGCACGGCTTCGAGCTGGTGCCCGAGCCGTTCGAGGCGCTCGCGCGCGAAGCGGGCATGCCGGCCGCGCAGGTCATCGCGACGCTCGGGCGCTGGCTCGCCGAGGGCCTCGCGCGCCGCGTCGGGGTGGTGCTGCGCCACCGCGCGCTCGGTTACAGCGCGAACGCGATGGCGGTGTGGGACGTTCCGGACCTGTTCGTGAGCGGGATCGGCGCGCGGCTCGCGCGCCGGCCCGAGGTCACGCTGTGCTACCGGCGCGAGCGCAATGCGCCGCGGTGGCCCTACAACCTGTTCTGCATGATTCACGGCCGCGAGCGGCGCGAGGTCGAGCGCCAGATCGGCGCGATCGGGCGCGAGGAGCAGCTGTCGGACGCGCCGCACCAGGTCCTGTTCAGCCGCCGCGCATTCAAGCAGCGCGGCGCGCGCTACGGCGGCGGCAAGCAGCGTGGATGAGCTCGAGCGCGCGCTGATCAACTCGCTGCAGGGCGGCTTCCCCTTGAGCGAGCGGCCCTTCGCCGAGGCCGCGGCGCGCCTGGGCTGCGACGAGCAGACGCTGATCGCGCGCATCCGCCGGCTGCTGGAGCAGGGCACCCTGACCCGCTTCGGGCCGCTGTTCGACGCCGCGGCGCTGGGTGGCGCGTTCACCCTCTGCGCCATGCAGGTGCCGGTGGCGGAGTTCGAGCGCGTGGCGGAAATCGTCAACTCTTTTTCCGAGGTGGCGCACAACTACCGGCGCGAGCACGCGCTCAACATGTGGTTCGTGCTCGCCGCCGAGAAACCCGAGGGCATCCCGGCGTCGATCGAGCGCATCGAGGCCGCGACCGGCCTGCAGGTGCTCGACTTTCCCAAGCTGGACGAATACTTCGTCGAGCTGAGGCTCACTGCATGAACGACGCGGACCTGGTGCGCGCGCTGCAGGCCGGGCTGCCGCTCGAGTCCAGGCCCTACCACGCGGTGGCGGCCTCGCTCGGCGTCGCGCCCGAGGCGGTCGTCGAGCGGCTGCGCGCGATGCTCGCCGACGGCCGCATCCGCCGCGTCGGCGCAGTGCCGAATCACTACGCGCTCGGCTACCGCGCCAACGGCATGTCGGTGTGGGACGTGGAGGACCAGGCGCTCGTCGGGCTCGGTCCGCGCGTGGGGGCGCTGGCGTTCGTGAGCCACTGCTACCGCCGGCCGCGCCGCCCGCCGGCGTGGCGCTACAACCTGTTCGCCATGCTGCACGGCCACACGCGCGCCGAGGTCGAGGCCCAGGCGGCGCAGGTCGCGGCGCTGCTGGGGCCGACCTGCCGCGCGCACGAGATCCTGTACAGCACGCAGATCCTGAAGAAGACCGGCTTGCGGT
>DAHVFK010000017.1 GCA_027317055.1 Betaproteobacteria bacterium
GCGCGCGCCGCGGTTCCGCTCGAGCCGCAGCCGGCGGCGGCCGATGAGCAGAGCGGCGTGTATCTGCAGCTCGGAGCGTTCTCCGCGCGCGAGAAGGCCGAGAGCTTCCGCGTGCACGTATATCGCGAATTGGCCTGGCTGTCGGACGCGATCCACGTGCTGGCTAGCGGTGGGCTGTACAAGCTGCATCTGGGGCCGTATCGCAGCCAGGACCAGGCTCGCGCCGTGGCGCAACGCATCGAAAGCGAGCTGAACTTCAAGCCCGTGTTCATTGTCCGATAGCGGTTCCGTCGTTTCGCCGCTGTCCTATAATCCGCCGCTTTTCGGAAGGAACTCCATGCTCCGCACGCTCTTCGCGCTCTTCCTGTCAGGCCTGTACACCCTCGCCGCCGCCAGCATGCCGCAGCCGCCTACGGTCGTCGGCAACGCGTGGCTGGTGGCCGACATGTCGAGCGGCCAGATTCTCGGCTCCGAGAAGGCGGATGCGCGCTTCGAGCCCGCCTCGCTCACCAAGCTGATGACCGCCTACCTGGTGTTCACGGCCTTGCACGAAAAAAGCCTTTCCCTCCAGCAGCAAATCCCCGTCTCGGAGCGCGCCTGGAAGGCACCCGGCTCGCGCATGTTCATCGAGCCCGGCAAGCCGGTGAGCGTCGAGCAGTTGATCCAGGGCATGGAGGTGCAGTCGGGCAACGACGCCTGCATCGCGCTGGCCGAAGCGGTTGCGGGCTCTCAGGACGTTTTCGTGCAGATGATGAACCGCGAGGCTCAGCGCCTCGGCATGAAGAACACTCACTTCATGAATCCGACGGGCTTGCCCGACCCGCAGCACTACAGTACCGCGCACGACATCTATCTTCTGGCGAGCGCCATCATCCACGATTTCCCTGCCGAGTACGCCAAGTACTACTCGCAAAAGGAGTTCACCTACAACAACATTACGCAACGCAACCGCAACCGGCTGCTGTGGCTGGATCCGAGCGTGGACGGCGTAAAGACCGGACACACCGAGGCGGCGGGCTACTGCCTGGTGGCGTCGGCCAAGCACGGGCCGCGGCGGCTGATGTCGGTGTTGCTCGGCGCGACGTCCGAGCAGATGCGGGCGCAGGAATCGCTCAAACTGCTCAACTGGGGCTATCAGTTCTTCGACAGCGTCAAGCTGTACGACAAGGACCAGGCGGTGAAGTCGCTCCAAGTCTGGAAGGGCGTCGCGCGTCAGGTCAAGGCCGGTTTCGACCGCGCGATCATGATCAGCGTGCCCAAAGGCGACGCGGACAAGCTGAAGGCCGAGCTGCTGTCGCAACAGCCGCTGGTGGCCCCGGTTGCACAGGGCCAGCGCGTCGGCATGCTGCGGCTCACGCTGTACGGAAAGCCTTATGGCGAGTACCCCCTGCTGGCTCTCGAGCCGGTGGGCGTTGCGGGCATCTTCGGCAGGGCGTGGGATACACTGCGCCTGTGGATGAAGTAACGAGGATGCCATGGTCTTTCTGAACGGCAAGTTCCTGCCCATCGAGCAGGCGACGGTCCCGGTCCTCGACCGGGGGTTCATTTTCGGCGACGGCGTCTACGAGCTGGTGCCGGTGTATTCGCGCGTGCCGTTCAGGATCGACGAGCACTTGCGGCGGCTCGAGCGCAGCCTGGCCGAGGTGCGGATCAGAAATCCGTACAGCGCGGCGCAGTGGAAGGAGATCATCGCGCGCCTGATCGCCGAGCAGCCCTTTGAGGACCAAGGAATCTACTTCCAGGTCACGCGCGGCGCGGCCAAGCGCGACCACGCCTTCCCGAAAGACGTCGCGCCTACGGTATTCATCATGTCCAACCCGCTGGTCAATCCGCCGCGCGAGCTGGTCGAAAGCGGCGCGGCTGCCCTTAGCGCGGTGGACAATCGCTGGCTGCGCTGCGACATCAAGTCGATCTCGCTGATCGGCAACTGCCTGCTGCGGCAGATTTCGGCCGATGCCGGAGCGGCGGAAACCATCATGTTCCGCGACGGCAAGCTGACCGAGGCCTCGGCCTCGAACGTGTTCATCGTGAAGGCGGGCGTTATCCGCTCGCCGGCCAAGTCCAACCTGATCCTGCCAGGCATCACCTACGACGTTATCGTGGAGCTGGCGCAGTCCGCGGGCGTCGCGCTCGAGTTCGGCGAAATCACCGAAGCGGAGGTGCGCGCGGCGGACGAGCTGTGGATCACCTCGTCCTCGAAGGAGGTGCTGGCGATCGTCCAGCTCGACGGCAAGCCGATCGGGGACGGCAAGCCCGGCGCGGTGTTCCGCCGCATGTACCAGCTCTACCAGGAATACAAGCAGCGGGTGATGCGCGCCGGCAAGCAGGCGCTGGCGGCCTAGGAAGCGCCAGATGAACGAGGTGCGCGAATCCGCGCTCACCTATCCGTGCGAGTTTCCGATCAAGGTGATGGGTCGGCGCGAGGGCAGCTTCGCGCAGGAGGTAATGCAGATCGTGCTCAAGCACGCGCCCGATTTTGAGCCCGCGACGATCGAAATGCGGCCCAGCCGGCAGGGCAAGTATCTCGGGCTTACGCTGGTCATCCAGGCGCGCTCGCGTGAGCAACTCGACGCCCTGTATCGGGACCTTTGCGACCATCCGGCCGTGGTGATGGTGCTCTGATGGCAGCCGTGTTGGCCCCGGCGATTCACCTCAGGCAGCTCGGCAGCATGGATTACCTTGGCGCGCTCGAGGCGATGCGAAGCTTCACTTCGCAACGGAACGACGCGACCGACGACGAGCTGTGGCTGCTCGAGCATCCGCCGGTCTACACGCTCGGGCTCGGTGCCGATGCGGCGCATGGGCCGCGCGCCGACAACGGGATTCCGGTGGTGAGGGTCGAGCGGGGAGGCGACATCACCTATCACGGCCCGGGCCAGGTCGTGCTGTACACCCTGGTCGACCTCGCGCGGCGCATGCTCAAGGTGCGCGCGTTCGTTGCCATGCTCGAGCAGTCGGTCATCGACCTGCTCGCCGAGCACGGGGTGGACGCCGCGCGCCGACCGGGCGCGCCCGGCGTGTACGTGGGCGGGGCCAAGATCGCGGCGCTCGGCATCCGGGTCGCGCGCGGGCGCGCGTTCCATGGCCTGGCGCTGAACGTGGACCTCGACCTGAGTCCGTTCGGCGCGATCGATCCCTGCGGCTACCCTGGGCTTGCGGTCACGCGCACGCGTGACCTGGGCGTTACAGGCAAGCCGGGCGAGCTCGGCGCCCGGCTGGCGCAGATCCTCGCCGCGAGGCTCGGCCATGCGTGACGCCGGCGTCAAGGAAAAGGGGCAGGAAAAGACCGCCCGCATCCCGGTCAAGATCGTTCCGCGCGAGGCGCTGCCCAAGCCCGCGTGGATCCGGGTACGCGCGGCCAGCCCGAATTCGCGCTTCTACGAGATCAAGGACATCCTGCGCGCGCAGCAGCTGCACACTGTGTGCGAGGAGGCGTCATGCCCCAACATCGCCGAGTGCTTCGGCAAGGGCACTGCGACCTTCATGATCCTGGGCGACATTTGTACTCGCCGCTGCCCGTTCTGCGACGTCGCGCACGGGCGGCCGCTTGCGCCCGACGCGAACGAGCCGCTGCACCTGGCCGAGACCATCGCGCGCCTTCAGCTTTCCTACGTCGTGATCACTAGCGTCGACCGCGACGACCTGAAAGACGGGGGCGCGCAACATTTCGTCGAATGCATCCGCTCGGTGCGCGAGCGCTCACCGCGCACGCGCATCGAGGTGCTGGTGCCTGACTTCAGGGGGCGCATCGAGCGCGCGATCGAGATCCTGGGCGCCGCGCCGCCGGACGTCATGAATCACAACCTCGAAACCGTGCCGAGGCTTTACCGCAAGGCGCGCCCCGGCGGCGGCTACGTTCACTCGCTCGAGCTGCTGCGGTCGTTCAGGGCCCGCCATCCGGCGGTACCGACCAAGTCCGGGCTGATGGTCGGCCTAGGGGAGAGCGACGAGGAAATATTGCAGGTCATGCGCGATCTCAGAGCGCACCATGTGGACATGCTTACCATCGGCCAGTACCTGCAGCCGTCGGCGCACCACCTGCCGGTGGAGCGCTACGTCCATCCCGAGACCTTCGCCATGTTCGAGCGTGAGGCCGCGGCGATGGGTTTTCGCCACGCCGCCGTGGGCGCCATGGTGCGCTCGTCGTATCACGCCGACCGGCAGGCGCACGGCGCCGGCGTCACCTGAGCCCGGCGCGCATGGCCGCCTGGGTATCCGCGCTGAAGGCCGTCCTGCCGTACGTGACCAACATCGTGACAGCCGCGATTCCGGCGTTTACCTCGCGCATGGGGCAGGAACGATCGGCCGAGGTGACTGCGCAGCAGATCGCTGAGCTGCAGAACGCTGCGACGCACAACGCCGAGTCGGTGAAGGTGCTGGCCGAGCAGCTTCAGCGCACGGTGAGCGCAGTCGAGCAGGGCGCGGTCAACGTCGACCGGGCGCTGCGCCGGCTGCGGCGGCTGGCAGCCGCGTCGCTGCTGGTCGCGCTTGTCGCGTTGTGCGCCGCGCTGCTCGTGCTTGTCGGATAATGACGGCTTTGCTCAAAGGAAGAGGAAATGCCATGAAGAGACTTGCGATGCTGATCATGCTGACGCTCGCGGCCGCGCCCGCGATGGCGATGAAGCCTTGCGAAGAGCTCAAGGCGGAAATCGCGGCGAAGATCGAGGTCAACGGGGTGAAGACTTACACACTGGAGATCGTTCCGATCGACGCGACGGTGGACGGCAAGGTGGTTGGTACCTGCGACGGCCACACCAAGAAGATCGTCTACCGGCGCGGCTAAGCGAGTGAAGGCCGCCGCGTTCGCCCTGATCGCTATGCTGGCCTGGAGCCCGCCTGCGGCGGCGCAGCTCGATCGGATCAGCAACAGGGACGCGGTCGCCGCGCTCAGGACCGCGCTCGAAAAGGGATCCCGGGCAGCGGTCGAGTCGCTCGGCCGCACCGACGGCTTCTTCGGCAACGAGCAGGTGAGGATTCCGCTGCCCGAGTCGCTGCAGCGGGCCGAGGGGTTGTTGCGTCGCCTGGGCATGGGCAGGTACGCCGACGAGCTGGTGCTCACCATGAACCGCGCGGCCGAGGCCGCCGTGCCGGAGGCGAAGACGCTGCTGGTCGGAGCGGTGAAGAAGATGAGCGTCGAGGACGCAAAGGGAATCCTCACCGGCGGCGACACGGCCGGGACCGCGTACTTCCGTCGCACCACCGAGGTTCAGCTGCGAGCCAGGTTCCTGCCGATCGTGAGCAAGGCGACCGCCAGGGTGAAGTTGGCCGAGAAATACAGCGAGTACGCGGACAAGGGCGCGCGCTTCGGTCTGGTGAGCAAGGAGGACGCGAACCTGGATGCCTATGTCACGCAGAAGGCACTCGACGGCCTGTTTCTGGTGATGGCCGAGGAAGAAAAGAAGATCCGCCAGGATCCGGTCGGTTCGGCCTCGAGCATCATCAGGAAGGTGTTCGGCGCGCTGCGCTGAGCGGTTGCGCCGACAGCGCGCGCACCGTCCAGAACAGGGTCAGGCCGCCGCCTGCGCACAGCGCCGCCAGCAGGAAGCCGGCACGGTAGTCGCCGGTCAGGTCGTGCAGCGTCCCGGCGGCCCAGGAGCCAACCGCGCCCCCCAAGCCCATGCCGACCATGATCGTGCCGTAGACGGTGCCCAGGCCGCCGCCCGAGAAGTTGCGCGCCGAGAGCACCGCCACCAGCGGCCCGCGCGAGCCCTGCATGGTGCCGAACAGCAGCACGAAAGCCGCCACCAGCACGTAAGCGCGGTGCCACGCGAGCAGCGCGAGCATGCCGATGCCGACGATGGTCGAGGTATACGACAGCGTGGCGACCGGCCGTTCGCCGATGCGCTCGGCCAGCACCCCCGAGCCGAGCATGCCGACGATCGAGATCATTCCTACCAGGCCGTAGATCGAGGCCGCCTGGAGCGGCGTGAATCCGATCTCGACCAGGTAGGCCACCGCTTGCACGCCGATCGCGTAAGTGGTCACGGAGGTGAAGAACATTACGCCGAACAGGGCCCAGAACGCGGGCGTGGCGAGCGCGCGCGCGATCGTCCACGAATTTCCCTGGCTGCCGGCGTGCTCGCCCCTGGCCGCGCGCTCGACGGGTCCGGCGGCGATGCGCCGCCACGGCAGCGCGAGCACCAGCGGCAGCAGCGCGAGCAGCAGCCCGCCGAGTGCGTGGTAGGCTCCGCGCCAGCCGTAATGCTCGATCAGCCACTGCGTTCCGGGCGCGATGATCAGCAGCCCGGTGCCGAGCGCGGCGTAGAGCACCCCCATCGCGCTGGCGAGCCGGGCGCGGAACCACCGGTTCGCCAGGCCCGAAGCCGGAACCATGCCGATCAGCGCCGCGCCGATACCTCCCGCTACCCCGACCAGCACGTAGAGTTGCCACAACGCGTCGAGCCAGCCGGCGAGCGCGTAGGCCGAGCCGAACAGGGCGAACCCCACGCAGTAGCAAAAACGCGGCCCGAGACGGTCGAACGCGATGCCGGCCAGGGGCGACATCATCCCGGCGAACAGCATGTAGGTCGAGTACACGCCGGTGAGTGCAGCGCGATCGGCGCCGAATTCGCGCGCGAGCGGCAGCAGAAACACCGCATAGCTCTCGCCGATGCCGCGCGAGAGCATGTTCATTACGGTGCACAGTGCGAGAACGCCGACCGCAGTGCGCTTCAGCCCGATCTCATCGTGCGAAGTAGTCTGCAATCTAGTGCGCTTCGTCCCAGTTGGCGCCCACGCCCACGTCCACGATCAGCGGCACCTCGAGTTGGGCGACGTCCTGCATTCGCGCTCGCAGTCCCTCGCGCACCTCGTCCAGCTCGCTCTGAGGCACTTCGAGCACGAGCTCGTCGTGAACCTGCATGATCAGCTTTGCGCCGAAGCCGCGCTCGTCGAGCCACTTCTGCACCGTGACCATGGCGAGCTTGATCAAATCCGCCGCCGTGCCCTGCATCGGCGCGTTGATCGCGGCGCGTTCGGCGGCCTGGCGGCGCTGCGGCGAGCCGCTCTTCATTTCCGCCAGCCACAGGCGGCGGCCGAACACCGTCTCGACGTAGCCTTGCTTACGGGCCCGCTCGCGCGTTTCGTCCATGTAGCGCCGGACCCCCGGGTAGCGGGAGAAGTAGGACTCGATGTAGGCCTGGGCAGTGGCGCGCTCGATGCCGAGGTTCTGCGCCAGCCCGAACGCGGACATGCCGTAGATCAGGCCGAAGTTAATCACTTTGGCGGTGCGGCGCTCGTCCGCCGTCACTTCGTTCAGCGGGCGGCCGAAGACTTCGGCGGCGGTCGCGCGGTGCACGTCGTGGCCGTGCGCGAAGGCGTGGCGCAGGCCCTCGTCGCCCGACAGGTGCGCCATGATGCGCAGCTCGATCTGCGAGTAATCGGCGCTCAGGATCCGGCACCCGGGCGGGGCGATGAAAGCCTCGCGGATGCGCCGACCCTGCGGGGTGCGGATCGGGATGTTCTGCAGGTTGGGCTCGGTCGAGGCCAGCCGCCCGGTCACCGCGACCGCCTGCGAGTAAGTGGTATGCACGCGCCCGGTGCGCGCGTTCACCATGCGCGGCAGCTTGTCGGTGTAAGTCGATTTGAGTTTCGCCAGTCCCCTGTACTCGAGCAGGACCTTCGGTAGCGGGTAGTCCTGCGCCAGCTCGGCCAGCACGTCCTCATCGGTGGATGGCGCACCGGAGGGCGTCTTCTTCTTCACCGGCAGGCCTTGGCGTTCGAACAGGATTTCCTGGATCTGCTTCGGCGAATTGAGATTGAAGGGTTGGCCGGCGGCCTCATAGGCCTTCTGTTCCTTCTCGAGCATCTCCTTGCCCAGCTCGTGGCTTTGCGCCTCGAGCTTTGCGCTGTCGAGCAGCACGCCGTTGCGCTCCATGCGCAGCAGCACCGGCAGCACCGGCATCTCGATGTCGCGGTAGACGAAGTTCAGTTTTGCGTCGGCGACGATCTTCGGGTAGAGCGCGTCGTGCACCGCGAGCGCGCAGTCGGCGTCCTCCGCCGCGTAGTCGGTAGCGCGCTGGATGTCGACTGCCGAGAACGGAATCCGCGCCGCGCCCTTGCCGGTGACGTCGTCGTAGGAGATCGTTTTCCAGCCTAGGTGCCGCTGTGCCAGGGAATCGAGGTCGTGCCGCTCGTGCACCTCGTAGACGTACGACTCGAGCAGCGTATCGTGCGCGATTCCGTCAAGCTTGACGCCGTGGTTGGCGAGGATGTGCGCGTCGAACTTGAGGTTCTGTCCCACCTTGGCGCGCGCCGCGTCTTCCAGCCAGGGGCGCAGCAGCGCGAGCGCGGGCTCGACGCCGAGCTGCGCCGGCGCTCCGGGGTAGTCGTGCGCGAGCGGCAGGTAGGCGGCGGTGTCGCCGTAGGCGAAGGACATCCCGACCAGGTGTGCCTGCACCGGCTCAAGGCCCGTCGTTTCGGTGTCGAAGCCCGCCAGCGCGGTGCTCTGCAGTGCGCCGAGCAGCGCGCGCAGTGCCGGCTCGTCGCGCACGCAGACATATCGTCTACGCGCGGCCCGTTCCGGCGCGGAAGCGGGCGCAGCCCCTGCGCCGGCCGCCGGCGCCCCGAGCTCGCTCAACCATGAGCGAAAGCCGAAACGCCCGAACAATTCGCGCTGGCGCTGGAGGTCGGCGGCGCCGTCCTCCAGCTCGGCAAGCGTGACCGGCAGCGGCACGTCGCGTCTTACGCTCAGCAGCATGCGCGCCTGCGGCAGCCAGTCGAGCGTCTTGCGCAGGTTCTCGCCTACCACTCCGCCGATCTCGCCCGCGTGCGCGATCACCTCGTCGAGCGAGCCGAACTGAGCGATCCACTTGGCTGCGGTCTTCGGCCCGACCTTGGCGACGCCCGGTACGTTGTCGACCGCGTCGCCGACCAGGGCGAAGTAGTCGACGATGGTCTCCGGGGCGACGCCGAACTTCTGCTGCACGCCCGCAACATCCAGGGTTTCGTTCGACATCGTGTTGACCAGCGTGACGCTCGGGTCGACCAGCTGGGCGAGGTCCTTATCGCCGGTCGAGATGATGCAGCGCCAGCCTTTGGCCTTGCCCTGCTCGGCGAGCGTCGCGATCACGTCGTCGGCCTCGACACCCTCGATCGCAAGCGTCGGCCAGCCGAGCGCTTCGACCGCCTTCTTGAGCGGCTCGATCTGCGCTGCGAGATCGTCCGGCATGGGCGGGCGGTTTGCCTTGTACTGCGGGTAGGCTTCGTCGCGAAAGGTCTTGCCCTTGGCGTCGAACACGCAGGCACGCGCCTGTGCCTTGTAGTCGGTGCCGAGCCGCCTTAGCATGCTCAACACGCCGTAGATGGCGCCGGTGGGCTCGCCTTGCGGGCTCTTCAGCTCCGGCAGCGCGTGGAACGCCCGGTACAGGTACGAGGACCCGTCCACGAGCAGGAGCGTCTTTTCAGGATGGTTCCCGGACACGATGAAGAACGAGAAGCTGCCGAAGCTCGCCAACCCGGCGTACGAAGTCTCTTCCCGCGAGGCGTGGAGGCTGTCCCGCATTATGGCAGAGTTCGTCGACGGCACCGAGCGGCTGGCGGGCGTTCGGCCGGCGGGGCGCGAGATCCTGCTCAATTTTTAAACGTTTTCGCTCTGCTAGAATTCCGAGTTCAACGCCTGCCCAATGCGCCGCTTACCCGTAGTCCTATTCGCTGCAGTCGTGCTGCAGGCATTCGCGCAGCCGTCGGCGCCGCCGAAGCTCGAGCCGCTGCCCGGCCCGCCGCCCCCGGCGCCGGGGGCAAGCAGCCCGATCCAGGAACCGCAAGTGCGCATTCCGGTGCAGGAGGGCGACAAGGTCGAGCCGATCCGCAAGGGCGGTCAGGTGATCATGCTCAAAGTGACGCCGAAGAAGGGCCCGGTCTATTACCTGATCGACACCAGCGGCAACGGCACGTGGATGCGTCGCGACTCGCTCGACGACGGCGTGCGCGTTCCGATGTGGCCGATCAAGACCTGGGAGTGAATCCGGCTCCACTGCCCGCGCCGGGCGCCCGATCGGACGGAGCCTAGCCAGCGGTCCATGTCGGTTTACACCCCCGTTTCCGAATCCCAGCTCGCCGAGTGGCTGCGCAACTATTCGGTCGGCAGCCTCGCCGCCCTAGAGCCGGTCGCGGCAGGAATCGAGAACACCAACTACTTCGTGACCACCAGCCAGGGACGCTACGTGCTTACCCTGTTTGAGCGTCTGCCGGCGGCCGAGCTACCGTTTTATCTCGGACTGATGGCGCATCTCGCGCGCCACGGCATACCCTGCCCGGCGCCGATGGCCGACCTGTCCGACGAGTACCTGTCGCGGCTGAACGGCAAGCCCGCGGCGCTGGTGACGCGGCTCTCCGGCAGCTCGATCGAGCGCCCGGGCGCGCACGAGTGTGCCGAGCTCGGAGCGCTGCTCGGGCGCATGCACCTTGCCGGCCGCTCCTACCACGAATACCTCGACAACCCGCGCGGGCCCAAGTGGTGGCGCGCCGCCGCGCGCGAGGTACGACCCTTCCTCGACGCCGAGGCGCAGGCCCTGCTGGACGAGGAGCTGCGTTTGCAGTCGCTGTACCGCTTTCCCGACTTGCCGCGCGGGCCGGTGCACGCCGACCTGTTCCGCGACAACGCATTATTCGAAGGTGAGCGCATCTCGGGCGTGATCGACTTCTACTTCGCCGGCGTCGACTGCCTGCTGTTCGATCTTGCCGTGTGCGCCAACGACTGGTGCTTGGTCGACCCCGAGCGCGACCGCGGGCTGGATCCTGCCAGGGCAGGCGCGCTGCTCGCGGCGTACGCCGCGCTGCGCCCGTTCAGCGCGCTCGAACGCGGCGCCTGGCCGGTGATGCTGCGCGCCGCGGCGCTGCGCTTCTGGCTTTCGCGGCTGCACGATTTTCACCTCCCGCGCCCCGGGATGCTGGTGCACGCGCACGATCCGGCGCACTTTCGCGACATTTTGACGCTGCGCGTGGGGACGTCGGACGTGCCCTGGGTGGACTGATGGCGACGCCCGCGCGGATCGTGGCGGCAGGACGCGGCGCGCGCTGGCTTGGGGAGGGCTGGCGGCTGTTCCGTGCCGCGCCGCTGTCCTGGATGGCGCTGGTCTTTTCGTATTGGCTGCTGATGAACCTGGTATTGCTCGTGCCACTGGTGGGCGTTTTCGTGGCGCCGGTCCTGGTGCCGCCGTTCTCGGTCGGCTTCATGGCCGCGAGCCGCGCCGCGGCCCGCGGCGGGCCGCTGGCGCTGGACAATCTCTTTTGCGCCTTTCGCGAGAATCTCCCGCGTCAGCTCGGACTCGGTCTTGTGTTTCTCGCGTGCCTCGCGCTGCTGCTGGGCGCAACCGCGCTGGTCGACGGCGGCGCGCTGGCGCACTCGATGCTTGTCGGCTCGCCTGCAGGGGGCGCCGGGGCGGATGACGGGAGCGTATTCGGGGCGATGCTGCTCGCGATCGCCGTCTATCTTCCGGTGATGATGATGTACTGGTTCGGGCCGGTGCTCGTTGCTTGGCACGGCATTGGGGTTGGGAAGGCGCTTTTCTTCAGCTTCTTGGCGTGCGCGTTGAACTGGCGCGCGTTCCTTGCCTATGGCGCGGTCACCGCACTGATGACCGTCGTGGCGCCGTCTTTCGCCCTCAGCGCACTGTTGCTCTTTACGGGCGGCACGCTGCCGGTGCGCCTCGAGGCGTTCGTGTATCCGTTGTTCCTGGTCATGCTTCCGACCCTTGTCGCAAGCTTTTACGTAAGCTACCGGGACATCTTCGGCTTGCCGGAAGCGGGCTGAGTCCCCTTGCCCAGCGTGGTTGCCGCGTCGCAGCAGGGGACTAGAATCCGGCCCATGCCGCCGCGCCTGCGCGAGATCCCGTACAACTACACCTCATTCTCCGACCGCGAGATCGTGCTGCGCCTGCTCGGGCAGCCGGCGTGGGAGCTGGTCTCGGAGCTGCGCACCGAGCGGCGCACCGGGCGCTCGGCGCGGATGCTGTACGAAGTGCTGGGCGAGATGTGGGTCATCCTGAGGAATCCCTATCTCGAGGACGACCTGCTCGAGCATCCGAAGCGTCGCGCGAAGGTGCTGGCCGGGATGCGCCGGCGGCTGGAGGAGATCGAGCGCCGGCGCGGGGAAAACGAAAAAGTGTCGCGCCTGTTGGACGCCGCGCTTGCGGCGCTGGATGGCTTCGCAGCCTCGTTCGACGCGACGCGCAAGCTGCGCGCGAAGGCCCGCCGCCGGCTGGCGCGTGCCACGCGCCGGGACAACATCGCGTTCGACGGCTTCGCGCGCGTGTCGCACGTCACCGACGCGACCGACTGGCGCGTCGAGTACCCGTTCGTCGTGGTCTCGCCCGACAGCGAAGAGGAGGTGCTGCCGGTGGTGAAGGCCCTGATCGCGCTTGGGCTGACGATCATCCCGCGCGGCGGCGGCACGGGCTACACCGGCGGCGCGGTGCCCCTGACGCGGCGCTCGGCGGTGCTGAATACCGAGAAGCTGGAGTCCCTGGGCGAGGTCGAGTGGACCGAGCTGCCGGGCGTCGCGCGCCAGGTGCCCACGATCCGCTGCGGCGCGGGCGTCGTCACGCGCCGCGTGATGGAGGCGGCCGAGGCCGACGGACTCGTGTTCGCTGTCGACCCGACTTCGGCCGACGCCTCGTGCATCGGCGGCAACGTGGCGATGAACGCGGGCGGAAAGAAGGCCGTGCTGTGGGGCACGGCGATCGACAATCTCGCTTCGTGGCGCATGGTCACGCCCGATGCGGAGTGGCTCGAGATCGATCGCGTCGGCCACAACCTGGGCAAGATCCACGATGCGCCCGAGGCGCGCTTCAGGCTGCGCCGCTACGGCGCGGGCGGCAGGAAGCTCGTCGAAGAGCGCGTGCTCGAGATACCTGCGACGCGTTTCCGGAAGGCGGGCTTGGGAAAGGACGTCACCGACAAGTTCCTTGCCGGGCTGCCCGGAGTGCAGAAGGAGGGCACCGACGGAATCATCGTTTCGGCGCGCTTTATCCTGCACCGTATGCCGGCGCACACCCGGACCGTGTGCCTCGAGTTTTTCGGCTCGGCTCACGAGGCGGTGCCGGCGATTGTCGAAGTGAAGCGCCATCTCGATGCCCAGCCCGGCGCTACCCTGGCCGGGCTCGAGCATCTCGACGAGCGTTACGTCAAGGCGGTCGGCTACGCGACCAAGTCGCGCCGCAGCCAGCGACCGCGCATGGTGCTGATCGGCGACATCGTCGGCGACCAGGTCGACGAGGTCGCCAGCGCCGCCTCGGCCGTGGTACGGATCGCAAACGCACGCGGCGGCGAGGGCTTCGTCGCGGTTTCGCCCGAGGCGCGCAAGCGATTCTGGCTCGACCGCGCGCGCACCGCGGCGATCGCCAAGCATACCAACGCGTTCAAGATCAACGAGGACGTGGTGATCCCGCTCGAGCGCCTGGGCGACTATACCGACGGCATCGAGCGCATCAACATCGAGCTCTCGCTGGCCAACAAGCTCGAATTGCTGGACGCCCTGGAAGCCTACTTCGGGGGCGAGCTGCCGCTCTACCATCTCGAGGAACGGCTGCCTGCGAAGGAAGTGCTGGGCGACCGGCCGCTGCAGGCGCTGGAGCTGATCCAGGCCGTGCGCGCGCGCTGGCAGGGTCTGACAGTCGACCTGGACGCGCAGTTCGGCGCGCTTCAGTCCCGCGCCGTGCGGCTGTCGTGGAAAACCGAGGTGCGCGACGAGCTGCGCCGAATCTTTTCCGGAATAGCATTCGGCCCGGTGCTGGAAGGGGCGGAGGCGGTCCACCGGCGGGTGCTGCGCGGGCGCGTGTTCGTCGCACTGCACATGCATGCGGGCGACGGCAACGTGCACACCAACATTCCGGTGAATTCCGACGACTACGCGATGCTGCAGCGCGCGAACCAGGCGGTCGCGCGCATCATGCGGCTCGCGAGGTCGCTCGGCGGCGTGATCTCGGGCGAGCACGGCATCGGAATCACCAAGCTGGAATTCCTCGAGGCCGGGGAAATCGAGCCTTTCCGCGCCTACAAGCAGGCAGTCGATCCCGAAGGTCGCTTCAACGCGGGCAAGCTGCTCGCGGGCGGCGACCTTGCCAACGCCTATACGCCCAGCTTCTCGCTGATCGGCGCCGAGTCGCTCATCCTCGAGCAATCCGACCTGAGCGGAGTGTCCGACTCGATCAAGGACTGCCTGCGCTGTGGTAAGTGCAAGCCGGTGTGCGCCACCCACGTGCCGGCCGCGAACCTGCTGTATTCGCCGCGCAACAAGATTCTGGCAACCTCATTGCTCGTCGAGGCGATCCTGTACGAGGAGCAAACCCGCCACGGCGTTGCGCTCGCGCACTACGACGAGTTCGGAGACGTCGCCGATCACTGCACGGTGTGCCACAAGTGCGAAAGCCCCTGCCCGGTGGACATCGACTTCGGCAACGTGTCGATCGCGATGCGCAATCTCCTGCGCCGCAGCGGCAAGCGGCGCGCGAACCTGGGCACCCGCGCCTCGATGCTGTTCTTGAACGTGACCGATCCGCGCACGGTCAAGCTCGCGCGCAAGCTGATGATCGACTGGGGTTACCGGCTGCAGCGCATCGCGTATCGCGCCGCCAAGGGACTGGGCCTCGCGCGCGCACAGACCGCGCGCCCCCCCTCGAGCACGGGGCGCCCAGGCGCGGCGGCCCGCATCCTGCATTTCGTCAACAAGCCGATGCCGGGCGGTTTGCCGAAGAAAACGGCACGCGCGCTGCTGGACATCGAGGACCCGAAGATCGTGCCGATCGTGCGCGACCCCGCGAAGGTGAGCGAAGACTCCGATGCGGTGTTCTATTTTCCGGGCTGCGGCTCGGAACGCCTGTTTTCGCAGGTCGGCCTGGCGACCCAGGCGATGCTCTACCGCGTCGGCGTCCAGTGCGTGCTGCCGCCGGGCTACCTGTGTTGCGGCTATCCGCAGACTGCGGCGGGAGAGGCCGAGCGCGGCGAGCGCATCATCACGCAAAACCGGGTGCTGTTCCACCGCCTCGCAACCACGCTCAATTACCTCGACATCCGCACCGTGATCGTTTCGTGCGGCACGTGCATGGATCAGCTCGAGAAGTACGAGTTCGACAAGATCTTCCCAGGCTGCCGCCTGCTGGACATCCACGAGTACCTGTTCGAGAAGGACGTCAGGCTCGAGGGCGTTTCGGGCCAGCGCTACGTGTATCACGATCCCTGCCACTCCCCGATCAAGGTCTACCAGCCGCTCGAGGTGGCGAGCGCGCTCACCGGCTCGCAGGTGACGCTGTCGGCGCGCTGCTGCGGCGAGTCCGGCACCCTGGCGCTGACACGGCCGGACGTCTCGACTCAGGTGCGGCTGCGCAAGGAGCAGGAGCTGAGGAAGGACGTTGCACGTAGCGGCGGCGGGGAGCCCGGGCAAAGTGTGAAAATTCTCACATCCTGCCCGTCCTGCCTGCAGGGGCTGGCAAGGTTCTCGGATGACACCGGGGCGCAAGCCGACTATATTGTCGTCGAGATGGCGCGGCGCCTGCTCGGCGATGACTGGCTGCCGGAGTTCGTGCGCAAAGCGAATGCCGGCGGCATCGAGCGCGTGCTGCTCTAGCGGGCCCCGAACAGCATGGGTTGCGAATTGTGCGAGCGCGACGGAGGGTCGGTACTGTGGCGCGACGATTTCTGTCGTATCGTGCGTGTTTCCTCAATCGACTACCCGGGCTATTGCCGCGTGATCCTCAATCGACACGCGAGTGAGATGACGGACCTCGGCGCCGGCGAACGCGAGCGGCTGATGCGCGCAGTCTTCGCTTGCGAAGCCGCGCTGCGCGATTTGTTCCGGCCGGACAAGGTCAACCTTGCCAGCTTCGGCAACCAGGTGCCGCATCTGCATTGGCACGTGATCGCGCGCCATGCTGACGACCGCACCTTCCCGGATCCGATCTGGGCTACGCCGCGGCGCGCGAGCGGCGTGCCCGGCGAAGGTCGCGCCGCGGTGCCGGACGCGCGGCTCGGCACGAGCCTCGCGGCGCTGCTCGAGCGCGCGGCGGGATGAGCCGAAAGCCATGACCGACCTCGATCTGCCCGAACTGGTGGCCCACGCGTCGCCCGAGTTCATCGACGAGCCCGCTTGCAAGGGATGGCTGGAGAACGTTCCGCTGGCGAACGTCGCAACGGCGCAGCGCCAGTTGTACGAGCAGGTCAGGGAATTCAACCGTTTCCCGACCAAGGCGCTCCTTCGCCTGGGCGTGATGGAGACTCTGCGTGAAGCGGTGAACTTCGTGCAAATCGAACAGGCCAAGCGCTTCACCAACCGCGCACTGCCGATGGTGGAGGCGGAGGCGCGCATCTTCGAGGAGACGATCGCTCTCTGGGACGAAATGCGCGTCGGCTATATGCGCTGCCTGGATCCCGTCGCGGAGGGCGAGCCGGGACTACGCGGCCAGGCGGCGCTGGTCGCGCAGCGGGCGCTGGCCTATATCGGCCTGAAGATGTTTCACCACTACCGCGCTTATCGCCAGGTCCCAGGGCGCGACTGGCGCCTGCTGCACGAGGCGTACGCGAAGGCCGAGGCGCTCGGGGTGGAAGAGGAGCCGGTCAAGGACTACCTGAACCGCGACGTGCACGATACCTCGCCGCGCATCGCCTATATCCGCGCCGTCATGATGGGCGCATGCAACCCGAACGAGCTCGGGCAGCGCCAGCTGACCTTCGTCGCATTCCTGCTCGAGCGATGGGCCGAGAAGGTCGACATCTCGCGCAGGCCGATCCAGGAGGAGGACTTGGCGCCGATGGTGATCGACCTGATGGGCGACCGCACCGCCGAGCGGGTCGAAGACGACGACGTCCGCGTCGAGGAGCCGCGCTATCTCGGCACCCAGCGCCTGGCCAAGAGCCTTCGCAACCGCATAGGGCTGCTGCGCAAGGGAGAATCGCCGGCCAAGCTCGCGCTGGGCGAGGACTGCGTCCAGCCGTCGTGCGAGCAACTGCTCGTGTTCCTGTACCGGCAGTGGTGTCAGGCGCGTCCGGGTCGCGGCCAGGAGCGGCGCCGCATCGCGGACGCTGCGCTCGCCTGCCAGGGGTTGCCCGCGATCCATTACTTCATCTGCGGGCGCGCGTTCCGCCAGCCTGGCGATCAGCGTGAGCTGAGTCAGAAGCAGCGCCAGGAGATTGCGACTTTCGGGCGCATCAGGACCAGCCACGAAGACGACTACGGCGTTGCGCAGGATTTCGCGCTCGAGCAGTGGCGGTTGGAGAACGACAGCGCTCAGGGGCTGCGCATGGTGCGCGTCGCGGCCGAACCCGGCAAGCGCTACTCGCACGGGCAGCTGGTCTCCGTGCGCCCGGTCGACAGCACCAACTTCATGCTCGGCCAGGTCCGCTGGCTGATGACTGCCAGCAACGGCGATCTGCATGCGGGCGTGCGGTTGTTGCCCGGGCTGCCCGCCGAGACCGCCGTGCGGGCAACCGGCTTGAACGCGATCGACGCCCAATACGTACAGGCGTTGTCGCTGACCGCGGTGCCAGCGCTCGACGCGCCGCCGACGCTGGTGCTGCCGTCGGGCTGGTACAAGCCGAAGCGGGTCGTCGAGGTCTATGTCGATTCGGCGGTGCGGGTGAGGCTTACCGAGCTGATCGAGCGCGGCAGCGATTTCGAGCGCGTCGCCTACGAGATTCTGCCCTGACGCTACGCCTCAGGCGGCTGCGAGCGCCTGGCCGGGAAGGGCGATCCGCTGCGTCGGGAACACGGCGCTGAATGTCGAGCCTCGCCCCAGTTCACTGCGCACGTCGAGCGTCGCCTGGTGCCGCGTAAGCACGTGCTTGACGATAGCGAGGCCGAGCCCGGTGCCGCCCGTCTCGCGCGAACGGCTGCTGTCGACGCGGTAGAAGCGCTCGGTGAGCCGTGTGATATGGCGCGCCTCGATGCCTATGCCGTTGTCCTGGACGCTGAACATGCCGCGTCCGTCCTCGATGCGCCAGACAAGCTGCACCGATCCGCCTTGCGGCGTGTAGCGCACCGCGTTGGAGACCAGATTCGAAAACGCGCTCTTCAGCTCTTCCGCGCTCCCGGTCAGACGACAGTCGCGCTCGACGACCACGCCGATGCGGTGGCGGCCGCCGGAGAGAGAGCGCGCCTCCTCGCCCAGCTTCTCGATGAACGGCCTCACCTCGATCGCCTGCTCGTCCTCGGGCACGCCGCCCGCTTCGAGCGCCGACAGCGTCAGCAGATCCTCGATCAGGCGGCGCATGCGGCGCGCCTGCTCGTCCATCAGCGTTAGGAAGCGCTTGCGCTGAGCGCTGCTCAGCTCGATCGACTCGTCGCCCAGGGTGTCGACGAATCCGGAAAGCACCGTGACCGGCGTTTTAAGCTCGTGCGAGACATTGGCGACGAAATCGCGCCGCATGGTTTCCAGCCGCTGCTCGATCGTGACGTCGCGTGACATGAGCAGCTTCTGCTCGGCGCCGAACTCGATTACGCGCACCGAGAGGGCGGCGTCGCTGCGCGTCGAGTGCAGCGTGAGCGGCTCGAGATGCTCGTGGCGCTCGAGGCAGGCGATGAAATCGGGCTGGCGCACCAGGTTAGTGATGGTCTGGCCGAAATCACGCCGCGCGTCGATGCCGAAGTGCCGCTCGGCGGTCGGGTTGGACCATTCGATGTGATCTTCCGCGTCCAGGATGACCACCC
>DAHVFK010000180.1 GCA_027317055.1 Betaproteobacteria bacterium
GTGTAGATGTCGTCGTCGTAGCGAAGCGCCGGCATGCCGGCGCGCAGGCGCTCGAGCGGCAGCCGGTCGGCGGCGTAGATCCCCGGCGCGCGCAGCACGACCAGCGCGACGCCCAGGCAGGCGCACCACTCCTGCAGCCGGCGTTCCGCGTCGATGCGGCGCCCGGCACGCGGCGATTGCGCGTTCGGCGCGCGCGCCTCGTCCACCAGCGCGCCGCCGCAGTCGCCGTACACGCCGCTCGTGCTGACGTAGACGATGCGCCCGGGTAGAATGCCGCGCTCCAGGATCGTCAGCAGGTTCGCGGTGCGCGGGTCGCCGTCGCCCGTGCCGGGGGGCGGCGCGCAATGCAGCACCGTATCGGCCCAGCCGTCGATACCCGCCAGCGTCTCCGGTCGGTCGAGATCGCAGCCCGAGCGGCGCGAGAGCGGACGGACCTCGGTCTGGTCCGGCAGCTGCGTCATCAGGCGGCGCGCAACGTCGCCGAAGCCGGCGATCAGAAGGCGTTTCATGCATCCATTCTAACCAGCACGCGCAATGAGCAATTTCAAGGTCACCCTTCAGCCGAGCGGGCACGCTTTCGAAGTCGAGCACGGAGAGGCGGTTCTCGCCGCGGCATTGCGGCAGGGGTTCGTGCTGCCCTATGGCTGCAGGAACGGCGCCTGCGGCAGCTGCAAGGGCAGGATCCTCGAGGGCAGCGTCGACTACGGCATCTACCAGGAAAAGGCTCTGCCGGCGGCGGAAAAAGCCGATGGCAAGGCGCTTTTCTGCCAGGCCAGGCCGCTGTCCGACCTGGTGCTCGAGGCGCGCACCATCGGTGCGGTGAAAGACATTCCGGTCAAAACCCTGCCCTGCCGCGTGCAGAAGATGGAACGGCTGACCGACGACGTCATGGTGCTGTTTCTGAAGCTGCCCGCCAACGAGCGGCTACAGTTTCTCGCCGGGCAGTATCTGGAGTTTCTGCTGCGCGACCGCTCGCGACGCAGTTTCTCGATGGCAAACGCGCCGCACGACGACGAGCTGATCCAGCTGCATGTCCGGCACACGCCCGGCGGGCAATTCACCGACCACGTGTTCGGCAAAATGAAGGAGCGCGACATTCTGCGCTTCGAGGGCCCGCACGGGACATTCTTCCTGCGCGAGGATTCGGACAAGCCGATCGTGTTCGTCGCCTCGGGCACCGGCTTCGCGCCGATCAAGTCCGTGATCGAGCACGCACTGGCCGAAGAGGTGCGGCGGCCGATGACGCTTTACTGGGGCGGCCGGCGGCCGAAAGATCTGTACCTGAATCAGCTTCCCCTAAAATGGGCCGAAGAGAACCCGAACTTCCGCTACGTGCCGGTGATCTCCGACGCGCTGCCCGAGGATGCCTGGTCGGGGCGGACCGGGTTCGTGCACCGCGCCGTGATGGAGGACTTCCCCGATCTGTCGGGCTACCAGGTCTACGCTTGCGGCGTGCCGGTGATGGTGGATTCGGCCAAGCGCGACTTCGTCGCGCGATGCGGACTGCCGGAGGAGGAGTTTTACGCCGATTCGTTCACCACTCAGGCCGACCTCGCTCAGGCCGCGCCCTCGCCCAGGTAGGCTTGGCGCACCCTGGGGTCCGCGAGCAGGCTCTTCGAATCCGCGGCGAGCGCCAGCACGCCGGACTCCATGACGTAGCCGCGCCCGGCGATCTCGAGCGCAAGCTTGGCGTTTTGCTCCACCAGCAGGATGGTTACACCCTGGCGCGCGATCTCGCGCACGATCTCGAGTATCTTGGCGACCATGAGCGGCGCGAGTCCCATCGATGGCTCGTCCAGCAGCAGCAGCCTGGGCCGGCTCATCAGCGCGCGGCCGATCGCAAGCATCTGCTGCTCGCCGCCGGACAGCGTGCCGGCGGTCTGCGAGCGCCGCTCGGCCAGACGCGGAAAGAGCCCGTGCATGCGCTCGAGGTCGCGCGCCACGTCGCCATCGCGGCGCGCGTAAGCGCCCATCGCGAGGTTTTCCGCCACCGTTAGCTGGGGAAAGACACCTCGCCCCTCGGGCACCAGGACCAGGCCGCGCCGCGGCAACTCGTATACCGGCTTCTTGGATATCTCCTGCCCGGAGTAACGCACGCTCCCGCTGTGCGACGGCAGCAGGCCGCAGATCGCCTTCAGGGTCGAAGTCTTGCCCGCGCCATTGGCGCCGATCAGGCACACCAGCTCGCCTTCGTCGACGACGAGATCGACCCCTTTTACGGCGCGAATACCGCCGTAGTGCACCTCCAGGCCTTCGACTTCGAGCAGGCTCATGTCGCCGCCGGTGTCCCGAGATAGGCTTCGACCACTTTCGGGTCGCGCTGCACTTCCGCCGGCAGCCCTTCGGCAATGCGCTCGCCGTAGTCCAACACCAGCATGCGATCGCAGACCTTCATCACCAGGCGCATGTCGTGCTCGATCAGCAGCACGGTCAGGCCGCCGTCACGAATCCGCCCAATCAGCTCGCCGAGCGCGAGGCGCTCGGAGGGATTCATCCCCGCAGCCGGCTCGTCCAGCGCGAGCAGCTTCGGGTCCGTCGCCATCGCGCGCGCGATTTCGAGGCGCCGCTGGTCGCCGTAGGGCAGGCTTCCGGCCGGGTCGTTCGCGCGGGCGCGGATTCCGACATAGTCCAGCAGCTCGAGCGCGCGCTGTTCAATCTCCCGCTCCTCGCTGCGCGTGTGCGGGTCGCGCAGAAGCGCGCCGAACACCCCCGCCCGTGTACGCACGTGGCGGCCGATCATCACGTTTTCCAGCGCCGAGAGATTGGCGAACAGGCGGATATTCTGGAACGTGCGCGCGATTCCGCGTTCGGCCACCTGGTGCGGCTTGAGCTCGGCGAGCGGCTCGCCATCGAAGCTGAACTCGCCTTCATCCGGCTCGTAAATCCCGGTAAGCACGTTGAATAGCGTGGTCTTGCCGGCACCGTTGGGTCCGATCAAGCCGTAGATTTCGCCGCGCCGGATGGCGAACGAGACATTGGACAGCGCCTGTACACCGCCGAAGCGCTTGCCCACCCCGGAGGCGACCAGGAGATCGCTCATTCGGCGCGCTCCGCGAGCTCGCGCTTGCGCACCGCCGAGGGCAGCAACCCGGCCGGCCGAAACAGCATCACCAATACCAGCGCCAGGCCGAACAGCAGCATGCGAATAACTTCCGGCTCGATCAGCATGCGCCCGAACATCCATTGCTGCACCGGCTGGACCGTAAAGCGCAGGATGTCCGGCACGAAGGACAGCAGTACCGCGCCGAGCACCACGCCCCACACGTTGCCCATGCCGCCCAGCACTACCATCGAGACCACCATGATCGACTCGACCAGGACGAAGCTCTCGGGCGAGATGAATTCCTGGATCGCCGCAAAAACGCCTCCGGCGAGACCGCCGAAGGACGCGCCCATTGCGTAGGCGAGCAGCTTGAGATTCGTGGTATTGATGCCCATTGCGCGCGCGGCGGTCTCGTCTTCCCGAATCGCCTCCCAGGCGCGACCGATGCGCGAGTTCTGCAGCCGAAGATTGAGCGCGATGATCACTGCCACCAGCGCGACGATCAGATAGTAGTATTTCGTCGGCCCGCTGAATTCCAGTCCGAAAATCTTCTGGTAGGAGGCGAAGCTGAAGCCGTCGATGCGGAACGGATCGATGCCGATTATTCCTTGCGGCCCATTGGTGATGTTTATCGGCCGTGCCAGGTTATTGAGAAAGATGCGAATGATTTCGCCAAAGCCCAGCGTGACGATGGCGAGGTAATCACCGCGCAGCTTGAGCGTCGGGGCGCCGAGCAGCACGCCGAACAGCGACGCCATTGCAGCCCCGATCGGCAGGATGACCCAAAAGGGAAGATGCAGGCCGAAGTGCGGGCTCGCCAGCAGCGCGTAGGTATAGGCCCCGATGCCGTAGAACGCGATGTAGCCGAGATCCAGCAGACCGGCAAAGCCGACTACGATGTTCAGGCCGAGCGCGAGCATGACGTAGAGCAGTGCGAGGTTGGTGACTCGCACCCAGGTGGTGCCGATCTGCGTGAGCGCGAACGGCAGCACGATCAGGACCGCGACGATCAGCACCATCGCCGACCAGAATACGACCGGCGGCGGCTTCGCGCGCGCGCTCATGCCCGGTCACCTACGCGCTCGCCGAGCAGGCCCGAGGGTCGGAATACGAGCACCATGATCAGCACCGCGAACGCGAAGACATCCTGATAGTTCGAGCCGAACAGAACGAAGTGGCCATCGTTCGCGCAGCGCTGCGTGAGCCAGTCGGAGATGCCGGAGATCTTGCACAGGTCGGTGTAAGTGCCGATGTATCCGGCGCCCAGCGCTTCCACGATTCCAAGTACCACGCCGCCAAGCATGGCGCCCGGCACGTTGCCGATGCCACCGAGCACCGCCGCGGTGAACGCCTTCAGGCCCAGAATCGAGCCCATCGTGTACTGCGCGATGCCGTAATACGTTCCCACCATTACCCCGGCCACCGCCGCCAGCCCGGCGCCGATCGCGAAAGTCGCGGCAATGACGCGGTTGATATCAATTCCCATCAGGCCCGCGACCTGCGGGTTCTGCGCCGTGGCGCGCATCGCGGTACCGAGCCGTGTACGGTAGACCAGTGCCGCAAGCGCGACCATGATCAGGATGCAGGTCAGGATGATCACGATCTGCACGTTGGTGATCGTCGCGCCGGCAATGTTGTAGAGCTTGATGTCGATGATCTGCGGAAACGCGAGAATGTTGCGGCTCCACACCAGCATCGCCAGGTTCTGCAGGATGATCGAAACGCCGATGGCGGTGATCAGCGGCGCAAGGCGCGGCGCCCGCCGCAGCGGCCGGTACGCCAACCGCTCCATGGCGTAGCCGACCAGCACGCAGACCGGGATCGCGCATCCGGTGCCGATCAGGACCACCGCGAGCGGTGGCAATCCGGAGCCGGCAAGCGCATTGATCACCGTGAAAGCGACCATAGCGCCGATCATCACCACTTCGCCGTGAGCAAAGTTGATCAGCTGAATGATGCCGTAGACCATGGTATAGCCCAGCGCCACGATCGCGTACACGGCACCGAGGGTGAGGCCGTTGATCAGCTGCTGGATGAAGGTATCCATGCGCGGTAGAGCCTAGCAAACTCCGCGCCACTCGCCAAAACGAAAACGGCACCCGAAGGTGCCGTCTCGTCGCCCCATCACTGGCGAAAAGCTTACGCGCCGCCCATGCTCTTCATGAACTCATCAAAGGGAATGGTCTTGCCGGACTTCACCACGGCGATCGGTTCAACCTTGCCGTTCTTCATCACAAAGATCGTGATCTCCGCGTCCTTGCGGTCCCCCTTGGCGTCGAACTCGATCTTGCCCGTCGCGCCCGAGTAGTCGATCTTTTGCAGGAACGGCAGGTATTTCTTGGGATCGGCGGAATTCGCCTCCTTCATCGCCTGGATCAGCAGGTTCGCTGCATCGTAAGTGAACGGCGCATACAGAATCGGATCAGTGTTGAATTTCGCCTTATACGCTTCGAGGAAGGCTTTCGATGCAGCTTGCGGCGGAATGCCGGCTTGCGAGCACAGCAACCCTTCGGCGGCTTCTCCCGCCAGCTCGTGCATTTTATCGGTACAGGCGCCGTCGCCGAACGCGAACACGGCCTTGATACCGAGCTCGCGCGCCTGCTTCATCAGCGGCCCGCCGGTCGCATCCATGCCGCCGAAGAACACCGCATTGGGCTTTTCACCCTTGATTTTGGTCAGCACTGCCTTCCAGTCGGTCGTCTTGTCGGTGCCCTTTTCGCGCGCCAGCACCTTCACTCCTTCGCTCTTGAGCGTCTTTGCGACTTGATCCGCGAGGCCTTCACCGTAAGCAGTGGAGTCGTCGATCACCGCCACTACTTTTGGCTTCTCGGTCGCTGCAAGGTAGCTGGCGATCGCCGGGCCCTGCTGATCGTCGCGGCCCACCACGCGGAATATGTTGTCGAAGCCCTGTTCGGTGAGCTGCGGGTTCGTCGCCGAGCCGGTGATCATCGGAATGCCGGCCTGGTGGTAGATCGCCGACGCCGGGATCGTGACGCCGGAATTGAGGTGCCCGACGACGCCTGCCACCTTGTCGTCGACCAGCTTCTGCGCCACGGTGGTGCCGACTTTGGGATCAGCCTGGTCGTCTTCGGAAATCAACGTGAAGTGCGCAGGCTTGCCGTCGATCGTGATCTTCGCCGCGTTCGCCTGTTCGATCGCCAGCACCACGCCATTCTCATTGTCCTTGCCGAGGTGAGCGATGCTGCCGGTGAGTGGTCCCACGGTGCCAATCTTGATCTCGACGGTGGCCGCCGGCGGCGGGGTAGACGCCGCTGCCTCGGGTTTCGGTGCCTCGGGTTTCTTTTCTTCGCCGCAACCTGTCAGACCAATTGCCATGACGGTGGCGAAAAGCGTAACGGCGAACTTGGCGCGCTGCATACGACCTCCGGGTGGAAACACGAATTGAGTTGGGTGACCATGATAAATGAAAAGGGCCGGTCAGGCCGGCCCTCGATGCGTTCCATGCTGGTGGATCAGATCACTTGAGCGACAGGATCCACTTCACCAGCGCTTTGACGTCCGCGTCTGGAACGCTGGAGTTCGGGGGCATCGGGATATTGCCCCAGACGCCCGAGCCGCCCTTCTCCACCTTTTGCACCAGTTTCGCGTCGGCGTCCTTCTGGCCGGCGTACTTCTTGGCGACGTCCTTGTAGGCGGGGCCCAGGACCTTGTGGTCCACGGCATGGCAAGCGAGGCAGTTGTATTTCTTCGCCATCGCCTCGTCCGCCTGGGCGGGTAAAGCGGCGAAGGCCAGCCCGGCCAGGGCAAGGGATAGTACGACGCGTTTCATCACAAGCTCCTTGTGCAACAAAGGGATAATCCGTACCGCACCGCAACAGCGGCGCCAAGAAAGCGCGCCATGCTACCCCATTGCGGGCTGTTTGCAAGCCTGTTTGAGGCCCACAAGGTCGCTCATCGGCGCCAGACAAGTAACGCCCCGGCATAGCCATCCGTTGACCGGCTCCGGGCGCTGCGGCTTGTCCAGCGTCGGCGGCAAGCCGCTGACGCCATTGGGGATTGCGACAACC
>DAHVFK010000181.1 GCA_027317055.1 Betaproteobacteria bacterium
CACTTACCGCGGGCAGAAGCAGATCTGGTACCTGCTGCGGCTGTTGGGGCGCGATTGCGACGTGAGACTGCGCGCAAGCGGGCATCCGGAATTCGACGCCTGGCGTTGGCACGAGTTCTGGGTCCCGCTCGACGCGGTGATCGAATTCAAGCGCGATGTCTACAAGCAGGCGCTGGCGGAGCTGCACCGTTTTTTGGGCGGCGATCCCCGCCAGGGCCGACAACGCGTCGAGCCGGTCTCGGGCTGAAGTTGAACTTTGCGGCGCGTAAGCGCTCCCTTTGAGTAACAGGAGACGCTATGGAACGCAATTTCTTGTCATTGCCGAGCCACAGTCTGGGTGGCAACGCGGGGTTCAGGCGTCCGAACCAGTCGAAGGTCGGGCTGGAGTCGCCCGCGCTGACGGTGATGACAGACCTGACGCGGGTCAGTCCCGCGACGATCGGACCGGAAGCGCCGATCGAGGCCGCGAACCGGTTCATGATGATGCGCGGCGTGCGGTTGTTGCTGGTAGTCGACGAGCGGGAAGATGTTCTAGGCGTGATCTCCGCCACCGATATCCTGGGCGAGCGGCCGCTGCGGGTGGCGACGGGTCGGGGATTGCGGCGCGACGAGCTCGTCGTGGCGGACGTTATGACGCCTGCCGAGCGAGTCGAGGTGATCGCGCTGGCGGACATCGACGGCGCGAGGGTAGGTCACGTGGTGGCGACGCTGATGCATGCGGGACGCCAGCATGCTCTGGTGGTAGACAGCGATGCCGCTTCGGGACGCCTCATGGTGCGCGGCATCCTTTCTCTGTCCCAGGTCGCGCGCCAGCTGGGCGAGCCGTTGCAGTTGAGTGAGGTCGCGCGCACCTTCGCCGAGATAGAGGCGGTCCTCGGGCGCTAACCTGCGCGGTGTCGGCATAGTAACTATCAATTGATTGGATTGCGAAAATCGATTTGATCAATCGATTGGGGGCGGTTACCCTCCCTTGGCCACAATCAGTGACGGCAAATCCATTAGGAGGCACGCTATGAAGCTCAAAGGCACCAAGACTCACGAAAACCTCAAGGCCGCGTTTGCCGGCGAAAGCCAGGCCAACCGCAGGTACCTGTACTTTGCCGCCAAGGCCGACGTTGAGGGTCAGAACGACGTATCGGCGCTGTTCCGCTCCACCGCTGAGGGCGAGACCGGCCATGCGCACGGGCATCTGGAGTACCTGGAGCAAGTGGGTGACCCTGCAACCGATCTGCCGATAGGCAAGACGCGCGACAACCTGAAGTCGGCGGTCGCGGGCGAAACGCACGAGTACACCGACATGTACCCGGGCATGGCCAAGGCGGCGCGGGACGAGAAGTTCGAGGAGATTGCGGACTGGTTCGAGACCCTGGCCAAGGCCGAGCGCTCGCACGCCAACCGCTTCCAGAAAGCACTCGACGCGCTGCAAGACTGAGTCGAATCATGTGACGTGGGAAGGCGGTCACAACGACCGCCCGTCCTTCCGCCTGAAGAGATACGCCAATGCCGCAGATTGCAAAAGATAGCTTGATGACGCTGGAGGCCTACGCCAAGCAGCGCAAAGAGTTCCGCGCCAAGGTCATCGAGCACAAGAAGCTTCGCAACGTGCATATCGGCGAGCACGTCACGCTGCAGTTCGAGGACGAGCTGACGGTTCGCTACCAGGTGCAGGAGATGCTGCGCATCGAGCGCATTTTTGAAGAGGAGGGCATCCAGGAAGAGCTGGATGTTTACAATCCACTGATCCCGGACGGCGCCAACCTCAAGGCAACCTTGATGATCGAGTATCCGGATCCGGTGGAGCGCCAGCGAATGCTCGCCAAGCTCAAGGGCATCGAGGACCGGGCTTGGGTTCAGGTCGAGGGCTGTGAACGCGTTTACGCCATCGCCGACGAGGATCTCGAGCGCGAGAACGAGGACAAGACGTCGTCGGTGCATTTCCTGCGCTTCGAGCTGAGCGACGAGATGCGCAAAGCGCTCAAGTACGGCGTAGGCGTCGCCGTCGGCATCGACCATCCGGAGTATCGCGCGAACGTCGACGCTTTGGCGCCGCAGGTGCGCGCGTCCCTGGTCTCGGACCTGCGTTAAGGGCCAGGTGCGCGGGCTCGCCGCGGTTGCGCTTTGCCTCGCGCTTATTGCATGCGCGGGAGACGCTCCGGAGCAGAGTGACTGGGAGCGAGCCCAGGAGGCTCAAAGCTGGCAGGAAAACCGCGTTACGCTCCCGCCCTATCCGAAGAGCGCGAATCTGGTTGAATTCGATGTCGGTGCAGGCCCTGAGTTTCATTTTCTGGTAGATGCCGCGTCGCTTAGCGTGGGCTCGGACGGCGTTGTGCGCTACGTGTTGGTGGCGCGCAGCCTGCAGGGGGCACAGAACGTCAGCTTCGAGGGTCTGCGCTGCAAAGACGGGGAATACAAGATCTACGCCACCGGCAGCGGGGACGGGACCTGGGTCAAGGCGCCTTTGTCGCGCTGGCGGCCGGTGGAGCAGCGCGCCGGTAGCTGGCACCGGACGCTGGCGAACGACTACTTCTGTCCGATGAGAGAGCCGGTTCGCACCGTTGCCGAGGGCGTCGATGCGCTGAAGCGCGGCGGGAACTCCAGGTCGGGCGATTCGCTGCGGGGCCCCTGAGCGGGAATCAAAGAAGCACCAGGTTGTCGCGGTGGATGAGCTCGGGCTCCTCGACGTAGCCGAGAATCCCCTCGATGTCGCTCGACGGACGGCGGATGATGCGCCGCGTTTCCGCCGCCGCATAGTTCACCAGCCCGCGTGCGACTTCGCGTCCGTCAGGGTCGGTACAGGCCACCACCTCGCCTCGCTCGAAGTCTCCGCTGACGTCGACCACGCCGATCGGCAGCAGGCTCTTGCCGTCGCGTACCAGGGCCTTGGTCGCGCCGGCATCAAGGCGCAGCCGCCCGCTCACCGTCAGATGGTCTGCCAGCCATTGCTTGCGCGCGGCGAGCGGCACCGTGCGCGCACTGAGCAGCGTGCCCAGCCGCTCGCCCTGCGCCAGCCTCAGCAGCACGTCATGCTCACGGCCCGACGCGATCACCGTATGCGCACCGCTGCGCGCGGCGCGTTTCGCGGCCAGCACTTTGGTGATCATTCCGCCCTTGCCGAGCGCGGTACCGATTCCGCCGGCGAACGCCTCGAGGCGCGGGTCGTCGGCGTTGGCGTGCTCAATGAGTTTCGCTTCCGGATGGCGGCGCGGGTCGGCGTCGTAGAGGCCGGCCTGATCGGTGAGGATGATGAGCGCATCGGCCTCCACCAGGTTCGTGACCAGCGCGCCCAGAGTGTCGTTGTCACCGAACTTGATCTCGTCGGTAACCACCGTGTCGTTCTCGTTGATGACGGGAATCGCACCCATGTCGAGCAGCGTGCGCAGCGTCGAGCGCGCGTTCAGGTAGCGCCGCCGATCGGCCATGTCGGCGTGCGTGAGCAGCACCTGCGCCGTCGGCAGGCCGTGCTCCCGGAAGCAGGTTTCGTAGCACTGCACCAAGCCCATCTGGCCGACCGCTGCGGCAGCCTGCAGCTGGTTCATCGCATGCGGACGGCGGCTCCAGCCCAGGCGCTGCATGCCCTCGGCGATGGCCCCGCTCGAAACCAGCATCGAGCGCTTGCCCAGCCGATGCAGTCCGGCGATCTGCGACGCCCAGCGCGCGATCGCCTCCACATCGAGTCCGCGCCCGTCGTTGGTCACCAGCGAGCTGCCGACCTTAATGACCAGGGTCCTTGCGGCGGCGATATTCCCGGACATTGGCCAACGCCTCAGGCCGCGCGGCTCGCTCGTGACGCGGGCTTCTTCCCGGCGTTCAGGAAACGGTGCGCGGCGGCGGAAGTCTCGCGGCAACCCGCGCCGGTGAGCGCGGAGACGGCGAACCAAGGGCCTTTCCAGCGCAGCGCGCGCAGGATGCGGCGAATCCGTACTTCCGCATCCGGTGCCAGATCGATCTTGTTGAACAGCAGCCAGCGCGGCTTTCGATACAGGCTTTGGTCGTACTTTCGCAGCTCCCGTGCAATCGCGCGCGCGTCGCGCACCGGGTCTACGCCCTCGTCGAGCGGCGCGACATCGACCAGGTGCAGCAGCAGGCGCGTGCGCGCCAAGTGCCTCAGGAACTGGTGCCCCAGTCCGGCGCCCTCGGCGGCGCCTTCGATCAGTCCGGGAATATCCGCGATGACGAAGCTCGCGTCGTCACCGACGCGCACCACGCCGAGCGAAGGGTTCAACGTCGTGAACGGGTAGTCGGCGACCTTCGGGCGCGCGCTCGATACGGCTCTGATGAAGGTGGACTTGCCCGCGTTGGGCAGCCCCAGCAATCCGACGTCGGCCAGGACGCGCAGCTCGAGGGTCAACTCGCGGCTTTCACCCTGCCCGCCGCGCGTGAACTGCCGCGGCGCGCGGTTGACGCTCGATTTGAAGTGCAGGTTGCCCAGCCCGCCGTCGCCGCCCTTCGCCAGCAGCGTCCGCTCGCCGTTTTTCGACAGGTCGGCCAGCAGTTGGCCCGTTTGCAGGTCGCGGATCATGGTGCCGACGGGCATTCGCAGCACGGTATCCCGCCCGCCCTTGCCGTAGCAGTCGGAGCCGTGGCCCTTTTCGCCGTTCTGCGCCCTGTGTATGCGCGCGAAGCGGTAATCGATCAGCGTGTTGATGTTTCGGTCGGCGACCGCGTAGATACTGCCGCCGCGGCCGCCGTCGCCCCCGTCCGGGCCGCCGCGGGGGATGTACTTTTCGCGCCGAAACGACGCAGCCCCGTCGCCGCCCTTGCCGGCGTGCACTTGTATCCTGGCTTCGTCGATGAATTTCATGCTGGTGGAAACAAAAAAGCCCTACCGCGAACGATAGGGCTTTTCGCGGCGCGGCGCGAGGTCAGGCCGGAACGACGCTAACCGTGGTCTTGCTGCCCGAGCCCTTCACTGCGTACTCGACCTTGCCGGCCACCTTGGCGAACAGGGTGTGGTCGCGTCCCATGCCGACGTTGGCGCCCGGGCTCACCGGGGTGCCGCGCTGGCGGACGATTATGGCGCCGGGGCCGACTTGCTGCCCGCCGTAGATCTTGACGCCGAGCCGCTTGGACTGCGAGTCACGCCCGTTGCGTGAGCTGCCGCCGGCTTTCTTGTGTGCCATGCTGTATGTCCTCCGAAATAATCAGGCGCCGGCGACGATGTCGTCGATGCGCACCTCGGTGTAAGACTGGCGATGCCCCTGCGACTTCTGGAAGTGCTTGCGCCGGCGCAGCTTGTAAATCTTTACCTTGTCGCCGCGTCCGTGCGACACGATCGTCGCCTGGACCTTGGCGCCGGAGACGAACGGCGCGCCGACGCGCACCTGCTCGCCCTCTCCGACCATCAGCACCTCGTCGAAGGACACCGCTGCCCCAACCTCCGCGGACAGCAATTCGACGCGCAGCTGCTCGCCGGAGCTGACCCGGTATTGCTTTCCGCCGGTCTTGATTACCGCGTACATGACGAAGATCCTGTTCGTGGCCTGCAAAGACTTGGAATTATAGGGGATTTCGGCTCCGCGCGTCAAAATCATCTATGCTAAGCTTCGCGCCCCGTCGCTGCCCGAAAGAACGCCGAGGCGGGGCGGGCATCCCGCCATGGCCACCCTAAACGAACTTGCCCCCGTAGCCGAAGAAATGCAGCAGGTCGATGTCCTGGTCCGCCAGCGGCTGGGCTCGGATGTCCCCCTGGTCAGGCAGGTGGCGGAATACATCGTTGCCGGGGGCGGCAAACGCCTGCGACCGGCCCTGTTGCTGCTATGCGCCGGCGCCGCCGGGTATCGCGGCCGGATGCACCTCGAGCTGGCGACGGTGATCGAATTCATCCACACCGCGACCCTGCTGCACGACGACGTGGTCGACGAGTCGCGCCTGCGGCGCGGGCGCGAAACGGCAAACGCGGCGTTCGGCAACGCGGCCTCGGTGTTGGTCGGCGACTTCCTCTATTCGCGCGCGTTCCAGATGATGGTGAGCGTGGACAACATGCGCGTGATGCAGGTCCTCGCCGATGCCACGAATACGATTGCTGAGGGCGAGGTCCTGCAGCTGATGAACTGCCACGATCCCGACGTCGACGAGCAACGCTACCTAGAGGTCATTCGGCGCAAGACCGCCAAGCTGTTCGAAGCGGCGGCGCGGATCGGCGGCGTGCTGGCGGGCGTTGCGCCCGAACTCGAGCAGGGGCTGGCGGGCTACGGAACGCACGTTGGAACGGCGTTCCAGCTGGTCGACGACGTGCTGGACTATTCGGGCGACGCGGCCGCCATCGGCAAGAGCCTCGGCGACGATCTTGCCGAGGGCAAGCCGACGCTGCCCCTGATCCACGCGATGCGCACCGGCACGGCGCAACAGTCGGCGCTGGTACGCAGCGCGATCGTGGACGGCGGGCGGGACAGCTTTCCCGGCGTGCTCGACGCGATCAGGGCGAGCGGCGCGCTGGACTATGCCCGCGGCGTCGCGCAATGCGAGGCGGAGCTCGCACGGCACGCGATCGAGGGTCTGCCGCATTCAAAGTACAAGGATTCTTTGCTAGAATTGGCGGCCTTTTCCGTGACGCGCCGCAGCTGATCTGCGCGTAGCGGCCTCTCCGTCGGGGTGTAGCTCAGCCTGGTAGAGTACTGCGTTCGGGACGCAGGTGTCGGAGGTTCAAATCCTCTCACCCCGACCAATTCCCTCTTCGCGCGGCAAGCGCCGCCCGCGACTTTGATCATAATAGCGGGCCATGGGACGCCTCCTCATTTTCGCGCTCGCGGTTTTCGGCCTGATCTGGCTGCTCAAGCGCGCACTGGAGGGCCACACCGACGGCGACGCCCGGCAGGCGCCCCGCGCGCGCGGCGCCCCGGGAGACCTGGTGCGTTGCGCGCACTGCGGATTGCACCTGCCGCGCGCGGATGCGCACGGCGCGGGCGGACGCCTGTATTGCGGCGAGGAGCACGCCCGGCTCGGTCCTGAGGGGGAGTGATGGCGGCGCAGACGGGATACGCGGGACTGTTCACCGGCGAGGAGCGCACACCGGAGTCGTTCTGGATCTCGCTGCGCTACTTCAACCTGTACCGCAT
>DAHVFK010000182.1 GCA_027317055.1 Betaproteobacteria bacterium
ATTGGGGCGAAACCTACCAGGCGCTGCAGCAAGGCGCGTGCGATGCCCTTAATGTCGCAATCGGCGCCTTGACCGCATTCAAGATCAACGAGACGCTCGGCAGCTGCACCTTCATCGACATGTCTCCGAACGCGCACGTCACGATCCTGAACAAGGCCTGGTACGACGGGCTTCCGGCCGATATAAGAAGAGCGATCGATCGTGCTGCGCTAGAAGCCTGGGAATACCAGAAGGCGGAGCAGAAGAAAGTCAATGACCAGATCAGCGCTCAGTGGAAATCGCAGGGAATCAAATTCGTGCATAACACGCCGCAAGAGCGCAAGACATGGATCGAGGCAGTCGGTCATCAGCGGCCAGAATGGAATCAGTGGAAGGACCGCTATGGCCGCGATCTGTACAACCAGATCGTAAAAGTGGTCGAAAAGCTGTCTTAGCCAATGCACCAGGACTCCGCGCCGCTCAGGGCGGCGCGGAGGGCTCGCCATCGTACGGAGCTTGCAATGAGAAGAGTGTGGGCAATCCTGGATGAGCGCTTGGAGCGCTGGCTCATATCAGCGTTTTATGGCTATTTCTGCGTGATCATTCTCGTCGAGGTGATTAGGCGCTACCTCTTTGAGAACTCGAGTACGTGGGGCGAGATGACGGCGCGCTACGCGTTCGTGTATCTCGTGTACTTCGCGGTCGCCGAGGTTGCCAAGACGCGCGACCACATCCGGGTCGACGTGGTACCGAGGCTTCTGCGAGGCAAAGCGCGCTTTGTCCTGTATGCCTATATCGACTTTCTGTACCTGTTGCTCTCCCTCCTGGTCCTTTATTACTCGATGCAGGTCGTCGGTCTGTCGATTCGAAATGGCACACTCGTCACCGGGTTCAGCAACGTCAATCTCGCTTACGCGCAGGCCGCCCTGCCTCTGGGGACCGCTCTACTCATATTCCGCGTGCTCCAGCGGTTCCGCCGGACGTGGCGCGCGTACGTCGAAAGCGGCGAAGTGCCCTTGGGAGGCCTCGGCGATGAGCCACACTGACCTGATCGTCCTGGGCGTGGGGTTCGCAATGCTGGTGCACCTCGCGATAGGAGTACCCCTGTTCATCGTGCTTGGGCTTGGCTCGCTGGGGATGATCGTCTCTGCGGGCGTGTATTCGCCGAGCGTGCTGGGAGATGTCCCGTTCAGCGCTTTGAACAATTGGGCATTGCTCGCCATGCCGCTTTTCATTTTGACCGGGGATATCATTTCGTCCGGCAGAATCGCACGGCAGTTGGTGCGATTAGGGCAGGCAATCGTCGGCTGGATCACGGGCGGACTTGGCATGGCGACGATCATGGGATGCTTCTTTTTCGCCGGCACCAGTGGTTCGAACTCCGCGGATACCGTGGCGATTGGCAAGATCATGGTCCCCTCAATGGTGGAGAGCGGATATTCGAAGCCGTATGCGGCGGGACTCGCAGCGGCGGGGGGGTGTCTTGGGATCATCGTTCCACCGAGTCTGATCTTTATTATCTACGGAGTCGTGTCCTCGACATCGGTCGGGGATCTTTTTCTCGGCGGCGTCTTGCCGGGAGTGCTCATGGCCGGGGTCATGTGCATTGCGAACTATCTCGTGTGCCGTTGCTCGAGTTGGGGAGCGCGCGAAAGGACGGCATTTCGGCTGTCGGAGGTCGGCCGTGCGGCATGGGCGGCGCGCTACGGCCTGGGAGCGCCGGCCGTCATACTGGGGGGTATCTACAGCGGCTTGTTTACGCCAACCGAAGCGGCGTCCGTCGCTGTCGCCTACTGCCTGTTTGTGGAGATCTTCCTGACCAAGGGGCTTAAGGCGAGGGAAGTGCCGAAGTTGCTTGTACGAAGCGGCTCAATTGCAGGGATCATCGGACCGGTCATCGCGTTTTCTGTGCTCTTCGCAGAGGTCCTGGCGGTATTGCGCATCCCGGACCGCCTGGCCACGGGTCTGCTTTCGATGGCATCAGGATACGTATCGGGTGTATTGCTTATTGCGGTCTTGCTTCTGCTCGTCGGGTGCTTCATCGAGACCATCGCAGCTCTTATCATCATCTCGCCGATCCTCCAGCCGATCGCGCAGGGACTGGGTATCAATTCCGTTCATTTCGGGGTATTTGTCGTATGCGCGTTGACCGTGGGTTTCATTACGCCACCCGTCGGAATCAATCTCTTCGCCGCTTCGGCGATCACTGGCGAGCCGTACATGAGAATTGCCTCGCGGGTGTGGCCATTGTGTCTCGCATTGGTCTTGGCCGTTCTCATAATCGGATTTGTGCCATGGATCTCCACATGGTTCATGTAGACAAGGTGTCTCGGGATGCCGCCTGCTGACCTCTTGCGCCAAATCCCTTGGTAAGCCGGGCGCTTTGGCATCGCCCCGCTTTCCCGGACACTAGCTTGTGGTCTTATTGGCGCGCTTGAACGCGTCGCGCGCCGTTAGTGCGCGGAGGTACGTTTCGAGGTTGTCGTCGTCCAGGGCGAGGCGCGCACTCTTTGCCCATTGGAGGACATGGCCGGCGAGGATGTCCGCGACGGTAAGAGCGTCTCCGACCAGGTAGGGGCGATTTCCCAATCCCGTTGCCAGGATTTTCACGGCAACCCGGAACTCCCAGCCCGCGGTATCAATCACGGCAGAGACGCGGCGCTCCTCGGGAAGCACGAACCGGTGCTTCGCGATGGTCCACAGCGGCGCGTCCAGCTCCGTGAGGATGAAGCTGATCCACTTGTAGCAAGCGGTCCGCTCGGGCGTGGCGGCCGGGGGCAGCAGCCTGCTCTTGGGATGCTTCTCGGCCAGGTGCATGCAGATGGCGGCCGATTCCGTGATGACGGTGCCGGCGTCGTCGAGCACCGGCACCTTGCCGCCGGGATTGATTTTCAGGAACCAGGGCTCGCGCCCCTGGCCACGCATGATGTCCACCTCGACGTATTCGTACGGTGCGCCTATTTCTTCAAGCGCCCACAGCGCGCGAAGCGTCCTGCCGTTCCGGTAGCCGTATAGCTTCATCGAACGCCTAGGCTGTGGCCGGCTCGCGATGGAGCCGCCGGGCCGCTTCGAGGAGCGAGTCGCGGTCAAGACGCCGGAGCTCAACCCTGGCCGCTTTCTCGATCTGCGGGTAATTTCGGCCGATCGAGCGCGCGTAGGCGGGATCGTAGTGCGCTTGCATCAGCCGCTGGAACAGCTCGGGGGCGCGCCGGTCGCGGGCAAGCCCTTCCCAGAGAGCGAATTCTTCGCCGCCGACGAGGGGGCGCAGGAAACGCAGCCGCGCCATCAGGGAGTCCGGGTCGCGCTCGAAGTGGCTGTAGTCCTCGCGCCAGAGCGAGACGCGCTCGGCCATTGGCGCGCTGATACCGAACAGCCGCCCGCCGTGGATGGCCTCGAGCAAGGAGGTCGGAAGCTGGATGGCGCCGATCTTCCTGCTTTCGGATTCGACCCACACCGGCCTGGAGGGATCGAAGCCGCGCAGCTTTTCGACCAGAAGCGAATCGAACCACTTCTGCGGGGGCTGGGCGATGCCGGGCAGGTCGCCGATCAGCGAGCCGCGATGCCGCGCGAGGCCTTCCAGGTCGAGGACCTGCGCCCCCACGGACTCCAGGGCGGAGAGCAGGCGGGTCTTGCCGCATCCCGTGGGGCCGCACAGCACGTGGCAGCGGAACGTGCGCGGCAGCGTCTCGAGCTGGTCCCGCACCCAGGCCCGGTAGGCCTTCCAGCCGCCGGGCAGGCGATCGACGCGAAAGCCGATGGTGGAGAGCGCATCGAACCAGAGCTTGCTGCGCTTGCCGCCGCGAAAGCAATAGACGAGCATGCGCGCGTCCTTCGGGTGCCTCGCGACGAGCTCGTCGATGTGGCGCGAGATGTTCCTGAGCGCGTAGGACACGCCGATCGTGTAGGCGCGGTGCGTGTCGCTGCGGTGCGTGGTGCCGACTTCCGCGTATTCCTCGTTGTCGACCACCGGCAGGTTGACTGCGCGGGGCAGGTGGTCCGCGGCGTATTCGCGCTCGCTGCGCGCGTCGATCACGAGCGCGTACTGCCCGTCGAGCGCGCCGCGCAGCATGGATGAAAACCGCGCCTGCTCGTCGCCGCTGGGAGAATCCTTTGCCATGACATCGCCTATCACAACGGATCGCGCAGATCAATAGTAAATCGGACCCCCGATTTCCTATTTTCCGTCGCGACCGCGCCTCCTATGCTTTTGCGCAAAGACAACGGCAAAGGAGGCTCGGATGGAATTGTATCGGTCCTTGAAGGAGGTGCCGGCCCGATACCGGCGCGCGCTGGAGCGAATCCAGACAGCGCTGATTCTAGCGCTGCTGCCGCTCCCGGCCTACGCCCAGGAGGATCCGATCTCGCGCCTGCTCAACAAGGCCGTCGACCTCCTGACCAACCAGTGGGCGGTCGCCTCGGCGGTGATCACCATTGCGGCGATCGGCTACCGGATGAAGTACGGGATGATGGACAAGCGCAAGGCGCTGACTTCCATCATCGGGATCGTGGTGGTGTTCGGGGCCGTGCTCATCGTGGACGAGATCCGCGGCTGACGATGGAGCGCGAAGATCCCCTTTACCAGGGCATGACGCGCGACGCCGCGATCCTGGGCGTCACGCTCGACTGCTTCGTTCTCGAGGTGCTCGTGTGGTCGATCGCGTTCCTCGCGACCCGCTCGCTGTGGGTGCTGCCGGCCGCGAGCCTGTTTCATCTTCTGTGCTACTGGAAATGCCTCGACGACGCCGATTTCTTCAGCGTGTGGTGGATCGGCTTCGCGCAGACCGGCAAGGGCGCGAACCGGCAGGCGTGGGGAGGAACGAGTTATGACCCCGACTAGCCTCGGCCTTCCGCTCTTCCGGGCGATCCCCGCCGGGAGCGACGCGAAGGCGAGGGAAAAGCGGCTGCGGCGCTTCATACCGTACCTCGCGCATCACGACGGCGAGACCCTGCTGACGGAGGACGACCAGCTCGTCCAGATCATCAAGCTGGAAGGGCTCGCCTTTCAGACGCGGGACGAGGAGGAGCTCAAGCGCCAGAAGCGCTTTCGCAACCGCCTCGCGCGCTCGATCGCCAAGAGCGACCTCGGCGTCACCGTGCACGTCGTGCGGCGCAGGCACTTCGAGTATCCGGAGGGCACGTTTGCCAATCGGTTCTGCGCCGACCTGGACGCGGCATGGCGGCGCAGGCACGAGCAGGCCGAGCAGTACGTGAACGAGATCTACCTGTCGCTGGTGAAGCTCCCGTACAAGGCGGGCGTCCTGGTCGGAGCGAAGGACCGCCTGGCGTACCTGAGCCACAGGCGGCAGCGCGAGCGGCGCGAGCACTGGCGCCGGCGCTGCGCGCAGGAGCTGCGCGACGTGACGCAACGCGTGTCCCAGACGCTCGCCGCCTACGGGCCAAGGCTCCTCGCCACGTACCGCAAGGCCGACGGCTGGTACTCGGAGCCGCTGGCGTTCCTCGGCTATCTCGTCAACTGGAACGGCGGCGAAGTCCGGGTGCCGCGCATGCCGATCCGCGACTTCCTGGGCAGGAACCGGCCGATCTTCGGTTCCGAGACGATGGAGATGCGCGGCTGGACCGCGAGCCGGCTGGGGGCCTTCCTGAGCGTGAAGGAGTACCCGGACATGACCGACTGCGACATGCTCGACCGCTTCCTCAACCTGCCGGTCGAGATGGTGATCGCGCAGTCGTACCACTTCGAGGACCGGCCGACCTCGGCCAAGGAAATCGACGTGCAGCAGAAGCGCCTCGAACAGTCCGAGGACAAGGCGGCCGACCAGATCGACGACCTGACCGACGCGATGAGCGACGTGGCCTCCGGGCGCGTCGCGATGGGCTGGCACCACCTGTCGGTGCTGGTCAAGGCGGCCGACAACGAGCTGGCGTCGCTCGATCGCGCGCTGGTGGCGGTGGAGGACTGCTTCATCGACCTCAACATCCAGGCCGTGCGCGAGACGCTGAACCTCGAAGCGTGCTTCTGGGCGCAGCTGCCGGGGAATTTCCAGTACGTCGCGCGCAAGCGCCGCATCTCGACCGCGAACCTGGCCGGCTTCGCCAGCCTGCACAACTTCGCGCGCGGCCGTCCCGAGGGCAACTGGTGGGGCGGGGCGATCACCGTCCTGGCGACCGAGAGCAAGACTCCGTATTACCTCAACTTCCACAGCGGCGCCGGCCCGTACCCGCCGGGCCATGTCCACGTCGCCGCGCCGACGGGCAGGGGCAAGTCGACGCTGCTCAACCTGCTGCTCGCGCAGGCGCAGAAGATCGACCCGAGAATCTTCTACTTCGACGACAAGAACGGCGGCGAGATCTTCGCGCGCGCCTGCGGCGCGGCAGTCACCGACATCGCGCTGGGCGAACCGAGCGGCTTCAACCCGCTCGCGCTGCCGGATACGGCGGTCAACCGCGCGTTCCTGGCCCAGTGGCTCGAAAACCGCCTCGCGGCAAACGGCGCTCCGCTCGACGCGGAGGAGCGCCAGGTCGTCCAGGCCGCGCTCGAGGGGATTTTTCGTCACACGCCGGGCGAGCGCAACCTCGTCGAACTCGCGAGCTACTTCGGGCTCGCGCGCGAAGGGAGCCTGCGCAGCCGGCTCGCGACCTGGCTGCCGGGGGGCAGGTACGCGGGCCTGTTCGACAACGACGAGGAGCGCTTCGGGCTCGAGGCGCGGTTCTGCTACTTCAACACCACGCGCATCATCCACGACGAGGCCGGGCTGCTCGCGGTGCTCGAATACCTCTTTCACCGCATCGACCTGGTGATGAACGGCGAGCCCTTCATCATCGTCCTGGAGGAGGGCTGGAAGCTGCGCCGCAGCGCCTACTTCCGGGCGCGCATCGACGACTGGCTGATGACCGTGCGTAAGAAGAACGGCGTGGTGATCTTCGTCACCCCGGACCTGGGCCTGTCGCACGACGAGAAGTCCGACAGTCTCGTCAAGCAGCCGGCGACGTTTCTCTATTTCGCCTGCGACCGCGCGGACGAACGCGACTACCGCGGGGTGTTCGGCCTGTCGCAGCGAGAATTCGAGCTGGTGCGCGAATGGGAGC
>DAHVFK010000183.1 GCA_027317055.1 Betaproteobacteria bacterium
TTCCAGGAATACGCGCAGTTCTTCCGGCTTCGCCTCGATCACGCGCGAGATCATCCCTTGCTCTATGATCGCGTAAGCTCGCGGCCCAAGGCCCGTGCCTAGGAACATGTCTGTGATATCGCGCCGCCGAACGTGCGTGTTATTGATGTGGTAGGACGACTCCCCGTCTCGCTGCAGCACGCGCTTGACCGAGATCTCGGCATACTGGGACCACTGACCGGCGGCACGCCCCTGCGAATTGTCGAACAGCAACTCGACGCTCGCTCGCGCCAAGGGCTTGCGGTTCACCGAACCATTGAAGATGACGTCTTGCATCGAATCGCCGCGCAATGCCGAAGCGCGCGACTCGCCGAGTACCCAGCGCACGGCGTCTATCACATTGGATTTGCCACAGCCGTTCGGCCCCACGATGCCGACCAATTGGCCCGGCACGTGAATGGACGTTGGGTCGACGAACGACTTGAAACCTGAAAGCTTGATCTGCGTAAGGCGCACGGATCGTTATCGAATTCGAGAAGAATTTAGTTGCGGCGAGAGGGAAACACCGCCAGAAAAAACGTCCGGCATGATACCATTTTCGCGCAGGCTTTCGCTCATTTCCCGCTGGCAAAAAATGGCATCGCGCGCATCCGGCAAGACGCTACAGACCTTCCCCAATCCGAATCCCGGGCGCGACTTTCGCATTCACGTGGAAATACCGGAATTCACTTGTCTCTGCCCCATCACGGGGCAGCCCGACTTCGCCGTGTTGGCGCTCGACTACGTGCCTGAGCGCGCGTGCGTCGAGCTGAAATCGCTCAAGCTCTATGTCTGGTCATTCCGCGATCAAGGCGCTTTTCACGAGGCAGTCACCAACCAGATCCTGAGCGATCTCGTGCGCGCCGTCCGCCCGCGCTACATGCGGCTGACTGCATGCTTCAACGTGCGGGGCGGCCTCTTCACCACGGTCGTCGCCGAGCACCGCAAGCGCGGCTGGCGCCCGCCGCCTTCTGTGCAGCTCGACGCCTTGCCAGACGCTGAACCGCGGCGATGAATCCCCGTCTCGCTGCACTGCAGCCCTATGCCTTCGAGAAGCTGCGTGCGCTGCTCGATGGCGTCGCGCCGAACCCGGATCTGCGGCCGATCAATTTGTCGATCGGCGAGCCCAAGCACCCGACGCCCGCGCTGATCCGCGAAGCGCTGACCAGCGCGCTGGACGGGCTTTCCGCCTATCCGGCGACGGCCGGGACGCCTGCGCTGCGCAAAGCGATTGCCGAATGGCTCGCGCACCGCTATGGGCTACCCCCCGTCGACGCGGCGACCGAGGTCTTGCCGGTGAACGGCTCGCGCGAAGCCTTGTTCGCCTTCGCGCAGTCCGTGGTCGACCCTCTTGGCGGCAAGGCGAAGGTTGTTTGCCCGAATCCCTTCTACCAAATCTACGAAGGTGCGGCGATCCTGGCGGGCGCCACCCCTTTGTATCTCAATGCGGACGAGCGATCCGGTTTCCGCGTGCGCTACGACACGCTGCCGGCCGCCGAGTGGCGCAACGTCCAGCTGGTTTACGCCTGCTCCCCGGCCAACCCGAGCGGAAGCGTCATGCGGCTGGAGGACTGGAGACTGCTTTTCGAGCTTTCCGAGCGCCACGGATTCGCAATCGCGTCGGACGAATGTTATTCCGAGCTGTACTTCGACGAAGCCAGACCGCCCCTCGGCGCACTCGAAGCCTCGCATCGCCTCGGCCGCAAGGGCTACGCCGGGCTGGTCGTGTTCTCGAGCCTATCCAAGCGCTCCAACGCGCCGGGCATGCGCTCGGGCTTCGTCGCCGGCGACGCCAAGCTGCTGCAGGAGTTCGTCCTCTACCGCACCTACCACGGCTCCGCGATGAGCTTGACCGTGCAGCAAGCCTCCATTGCCGCGTGGCGCGACGAGGCGCATGTGCGCGAGAACCGGCGCCTGTATGTGGAAAAATTCCGTGCCGTGCTGCCACTGGTCGGCGCCCCGCTCTCGGCCAGCATGCCGGAAGGAGGCTTTTACCTCTGGATCCGCACGCCAATCGACGACCGCGAATTCGCACGGCGCCTGCAGCACGAATATAATGTGCTCGTTTTGCCAGGCAGCTACCTCGCGCGCGATGCGCAGGGCGAAAATCCCGGGCGTAATCGGGTGCGCGTAGCGCTCGTCGCGCCACTCGCCGAATGCGTCGAAGGCGCGGAGCGCATCAACCGATTTGCCCGTACACTCTGAGAAACCATGGAATCCGCACGCAAGACGATCGACGAAGCCTGGGACGAGCGCGCGACGATCAGTCCCTCGTCGGTACCGGGGGCGCTGCGCGAGGCCGTCGAGTTCGTGCTCGCGGCGCTGGATGCGGGGCGGCTGAGGGTATGCGAGAAGAACGCAGGCAGCTGGGTCACCCATCAATGGATCAAGAAGGCGGTGCTGCTATCGTTCAGAATCGAGGACAATCGCCTTATGGAGGGCGGAGCGAGCCGCTATTTCGACAAAGTTCCATCCAAGTTCGCGGGCTACGATGCGGCACAGTTCAACGCAGGCGGGTTTCGTGTCGTCCCGCCGGCCATGGTGCGCCGCGGGTCGTATATCGGGCGCAACGTGGTGCTGATGCCCTCCTACGTGAACATCGGCGCCTACGTCGACGAGGGAACGATGGTCGACACCTGGGCGACCGTGGGGTCTTGCGCCCAGATCGGGAGGGACGTGCATCTCTCGGGCGGGGTCGGCATCGGCGGAGTGCTGGAGCCCCTGCAAGCGAACCCGGTCATCATCGAAGACAACTGCTTCATCGGCGCGCGCTCGGAAGTCGTCGAGGGCGTAATCGTCGAGGAAAACAGCGTGATCTCGATGGGTGTGTTTATCGGACAGAGCACCAGAATCTTCGACCGGGAGAGCGGCGAGATCATGTACGGGCGCGTGCCTTCGGGCTCTGTGGTCGTGCCGGGCACGCTGCCGTCGGGTGATCGAAGTTGCGCGCTGTATTGCGCAGTCATCGTCAAGAAGGTCGACGCGAAGACAAGGGCGAAAACGAGCCTGAACGAGCTTTTGCGGGGCGATTAGACCGCTGTGGTGAGATTGCAGGGGGGGTAGTCATGTCGGCGATCAAGCGCTTGTTTCAATTGATGGCGGAGAAGAACGCCTCTGACATCTTCCTGTCGGTCGGCGCGCCGATCAACATCAAGATCAACGGCGTTTCCATGCCCGTGAATCAGACAATCATGACGGCGGAGACCGTCAAGCAGCTCCTGTACGAAATCCTCACGGAAAAGCAGATTCGCGAGTACGAAGATGAGATGGAGCTGAACACGGGATATACCTTCGAGGGTGTCGGCAGCTTTCGCATCAGCGCATTCCGCCAGAAGCAAACCCCGGCGGTCGTGGTGCGTTACATCCCCGGCGTCATCCCGCCTCTGGACAGTCTCGGCCTTCCGCCCATACTGAAAGAAGTGATCATGCAGAAGCGCGGCCTGATGCTCATGGTCGGCGCCACGGGTTCCGGCAAGTCCACCTCGCTAGCAGCGATGCTCGACTATCGCAACTCACTCCAGACGGGCCATATCCTGACCCTTGAGGATCCGGTCGAGTATATATTCAAAAACAAAAAATCGATCGTCAACCAGCGCGAAATCGGTACCGACACGAAGGCCTTCTGGGTGGCCCTAAGGAATGCCCTGCGGCAGGCTCCAGATTGCATCTTGATCGGCGAGATTCGAGACAAGGAAACGATGGCGATGGCGCTGGCATACGCCCAATCGGGCCACCTTTGCCTTGCGACCCTGCACGCCAATAACAGCTATCACGCGATGAATCGGATCATCAACTTCTATCCGCTTGAGAATCGGCCGAGTCTGCTGTTGGACCTCGGCGCTACGCTCCAGGCAGTCATCTCGCAGCGTCTCGTGCGCACCAAGACCGGCAGGCGGGCCGCGGCCGTGGAAGTGCTGCTCAATACACGCCACGTCCAGGAGCTAATTGAAAAGGGCGAGATCAACGAGATCAAGGAGGCACTCGAAAAGAGCATGGCACCGGGATCGCAGACGTTCGAGCAGGCACTCTTCCGTTTGTTCATGGACGGTCACATCACCCAGGATGAGGCAATGTCGAATGCGGATTCCGCCACAAACATGCTTTGGCTGATCAATCAGGCTACCGCGGGGGAGGTCACGTCCGACCATGCCACCCCCGAAACTCCGCACGAACCGGTTCCGACCGACGAGCAGAACCCAGATGAAGATCCCTACTCCCGCACGACCGACGTCACCCAGTTCAGGGACATCAAGATCGACATGTCGTGACGGCGGCCATAGTGACGGAAACCCTCGAACTTGCGAAGGACCTGATCGCGCGCCGCTCGGTGACCCCGCATGACGCGGGCTGCCAGGCATTGATCGGTGCGAGACTGGCCGCCGCCGGATTCACGTGCGAAAACCTTCGCTACGGTGAGGTCAGCAACCTCTGGGCACGGCGCGGCAGGGTCCCTCCGCTTCTGTGCTTTGCCGGGCACACAGACGTGGTGCCGCCCGGCCCCCTCGATCAGTGGCAATCCGACCCCTTCCTGCCGACGATTCGCGATGGACGCCTGTACGGACGAGGCGCAGCCGACATGAAATCCTCGATTGCCTCGTTTGTGACGGCCACCGAGGCCTTCGCGCGCGAGCGCCCGGGTCATTCCGGTTCGATCGCGTTCCTCATCACCTCGGACGAGGAGGGCCCTTCAGTCGACGGCACGGCGCGCGTGGTGGAGCGGCTCAAGCAGCGCGGCGAATCGATGGATTACTGTATCGTGGGCGAACCGTCGTCGGTCGAGGCTCTGGGCGACTCGATAAAGAACGGTCGGCGCGGTTCTCTTTCGGGCCGACTTACGGTTCGGGGCATTCAAGGGCACATCGCCTACCCGCATCTCGGACGCAACCCGATTCATCTGATCGCGCCCACCCTGGCCGAGTTGGTCGCGACGCGTTGGGACGAGGGCGACGAGCACTTTCCTCCTACCTCCTGGCAGGTTTCGAATATTCATGGCGGTACGGGTGCGACCAACATCATTCCGGGTTCGATCGAGATCGATTTTAATTTTCGCTTCTGTGCAAAAAGCAGCGAACAATCGCTCAAGCAACGCCTGGAGGACATCCTTCGCAAGCACGGACTGGACTACGGCATCCAGTGGATCCTTTCGGGGCGACCCTTCGTCACGCGCAGCGGCGAACTGGTGGAGGTCGTCAGGCGCGCGGTTTTCGAGCATACCGGGCGTACGCCCGAACTTTCCACGGCGGGTGGAACGTCCGACGCCCGCTTCATTGCGCAAATCTGCTCCCAGATCGTCGAGCTGGGCCCGGTCAATGCGACCATTCACAAGCTGAACGAAAATATCGAGTTGGCGGCGCTCGAGCAGCTGCCTGGGATCTACCTCGACGTTCTCAGGGCCCTTCTCCCTTAGCACCGAAATGCCGCCAACCGGGCCTGCCACAACAGTAGGCGGGTTGTTCCGCGATATCGTCCGCCGCCTCCAGCGCGCGACTCTGCATTACGGACACGGCACCCACAACGCGCGCGACGACGCGGCCTACCTCATCCTTCACACGCTTCACTTGCCGCTGGATGACCTGGGCCCACACCGGCAGCGAATCGTGGCGCCGGGCGAGCAGCGCCGCGTCTTGGCGCTCGTCGAACGGCGTGTGCGCGAGAAGATCCCGGTCGCGTACTTAACGCAGGAAGCCTGGCTCGGCGAATACAGCTTCTACGTCGATCAACGGGTCATTATCCCGCGCTCGTTCATCGCCGAGCTGGTGCGGGAGCGCTTCGAGCCTTGGCTGCAGCGTCCGGTTCGGAGCGCGCTCGACCTCTGCACCGGATCCGGTTGCCTCGCAGTTCTGCTCGCCAAGACATTTCCCGCAGCCCGCGTGGATGCCGCCGACCTGTCGCCAGGAGCACTCGCCGTCGCGCGCCGTAACGTCACGCGCTATCGTCTCGGGCGCCGCATTCGCCTCGTCCGTTCGGACCTCTTTTCGCGCCTGAAGGACCGCCGCTACGATCTGATCGTGTGCAACCCGCCCTACGTGAACGCAGCGTCAATGCGCGCGTTGCCGCGTGAGTACCGCCACGAACCTGAACTTGCCCTTTCCGGCGGTGCAGACGGACTCACCCTGGTAAGGAAGATCCTCGCAGCCGCCGCACAGCACTTGCAGCCGGGCGGTTCGCTGGTGTGCGAGATCGGGCACAACCGGCGGGTACTCGAGCGCGCCTATCCGTCGGTTCCTTTCGCCTGGCCGGGGACCAGCACTGGCCTCGGCCACGTGCTCGTGCTCGAGCGCAAGGCGCTCGTTCCGCTCAGCCCGGCGACGCCTCCATCAAGACCCGCCAGCAAGGGACGAAACGAGCGATGAAATGGGGTGGCCGATGGGACTCGAACCCACAACAACTGGAATCACAATCCAGGACTCTACCGTTGAGCTACGGCCACCGTTGAAGAACCACTACCTAAATCTGTCTCCAAACCTTACTCGCCCTGCGGCGCGATCGTGGATGCGATTCTGGCCTGCCCGGCGGGATTCGAACCCACAACCCCCAGCTTAGAAGGCTGGTGCTCTATCCGGTTGAGCTACGGGCAGCCTGCCTGCAAAGCTGGTCGGGGTGGAGAGATTCGAACTCCCGACATCTTGCTCCCAAAGCAAGCGCGCTACCAGGCTGCGCCACACCCCGAAAAACGGTCGGTCATGATACTCCGGGAGGGCTTGCGGAGCAACGCAACTCCGTGAAAGAAATGACATATAAGCACGATCCGAGTTTGCTTGCGGGAGGTGTCTATTTCTGCTAAAAAGCGCCTTTCCTTTTTCAGGCAACTGCATCAATGGCCGTCGAACTGACCCGGAAGAGCTTCACGCCGTACGCACCGAAGAAGGGCGAAGAGTATATGAACGCGCGCCAGCGCACCCACTTCCGGAAGATCCTCGAGCAGCTGAAAGGCGAGCTTTCGGAAGAGATCGATCGCACGGTTCATACGATGCAGGACGAAGCCA
>DAHVFK010000184.1 GCA_027317055.1 Betaproteobacteria bacterium
GGGCATGGCGATCCTCGCCTACGTGGTGCTCGACGGCTACGACCTCGGCGTGGGCATGCTGATGCCGGCCGCGAGCGACGAAGAGCAGGCGCTGATGGTGGCCTCGATCGGCCCGTTCTGGGACGCGAACGAGACCTGGCTGGTGCTCGGCATCGGGCTGCTGCTGGTGGCGTTCCCGCTCGCGCACGGCGTGATCCTCGGCGCGCTCTACCTGCCGGTGGCCGCGATGCTGATCGGGCTGATGCTGCGCGGGGTGGCGTTCGAGTTCCGCGTCAAGGCGCTCGGCTGGCACCGCGAACTGTGGAACTGGCTGTTCTGGTTCGGCTCCTTCCTCGCTTCGCTGGCGCAAGGCTTCATGCTCGGGCGCACCATCACCGGCTACGCGAGCGGGTTCGGATACTGGCTTTTCTCGCTCGTGGTCGCGGGCGGGCTGTGCGGCGGCTACATGCTGCTCGGCGCGACCTGGCTCATCCTGCGCACCGAGGGCGCGCTGCAGGCGAAGGCGATCGGCTGGGCTCGCTGGGGCCTCGGCTGGGTCGCGCTCGGGGTCGCGCTGGTGAGCCTCGCCACGCCCCTGGCGAGCGAGACGGTGCGCATGAAGTGGTTCGATTTTCCCCACACGCTCGGGCTGATGCTGCTGCCGCTCGCCACCGTCGCCTGCGGCGTATGGGTCTGGAGGCGCCTCGGGCGCTCCGACTGGAAGCCCTTCGCCGGCACGGTGGCGATCTTCGTGCTCGCCTTCGCGGGCCTTGCCTACAGCCTGTTTCCCTACCTGGTGATCGACCGCATCACGATCTGGCAGGCGGCGGCGGACCCCTCGGCGCTCAGGTTCGTGCTCTACGGCGCAGTGGTGGTGGTGCCGCTGATCGCCGCCTATACCGCGTTCTCGTACCGGGTGTTCCGTGGCAAGGCGCGCGCGGGCATGTACGAACACTAAAGGGAGATCGGACGTGACGATCAAGCTGTGGGACCTGGCGGGGGCCGAGGACGACCGGCGTTTCTCGCCCAACTGCTGGCGCGTCAAGATGGCGCTCAGGCACAAGGGGCTCGAGGCGGAGGAGATCCCGTGGCGCTTCACCGAGAAGGACGCGATCGCGTTCTCCGGCCAGAAGCTGGTGCCGGTGATCGTCGACGGCGGGCGCGAGGTGCACGACAGCTGGTCGATCGCCGCCTACCTGGACGAGGCCTACCCGGACCGGCCGCTGCTGGTGAGCGGCGACGAGGCGCGGACGCTGAGCTACTTCTTCAAGCATTGGGTCGAGCGCAGCATCCACGCCGGCGTGGTCAAGGTGATCATCGTCGACCTGTTCAACCAGCTGCACGAGAAGGACCGCGCCTACTTCCGCGAGTCGCGCGAGAAGCGCTTCGGCAAGACGCTGGAGCAGTTCGGCGCCGACCGCAACGGCGCGCTCGCGGCGCTGCGCGGCGCGCTCGAGCCGCTGCGCCCGGTGCTCATCGAGCAGCCCTTCGTCGCCGGGCGCGCCCCGGGCCTGGCCGACTACCTCCTGTTCGGCGCCTTCCAGTGGGCGCGCGCGGTGTCGCCGATCCGCCTGCTCGAGCCCGACGACCCGGTCTACGCCTGGCGCGAGCGGGTGATGGACCTCTTCGGCGGCTACGCCCGGGAAGCCAAGGGCTACCCGGTCTGGGCGTGAGCATGGGCGGCCCAAGGGAAATCAACGCCGAACTGATCGGCGCGCTGCCGGACGAGGGCCCGGTGGTGATGGTCAACCTGGTGCGCTACCGCGACCGCGCCGAGTACAAGCGCTACAGCGAGCTCACCATGCCGCTCATCAAGCAGCGCGGCGGCACGGTGCTGTGGGCGGGCAACGCCGAGGGCGTCGCCTTCGGCGAGCCGCACGAGAACCCCTGGGACTACGTGGTCCTGGTGCGCTACCCCTCGCGCGCCGCTTTCCTCGACATGATGGCATCGCCCGAGTACGCGCGCGCCAACGCGCACCGCGAGCGCGGGCTGGAGAAGCATGTCATCATCGCCGCGAGCGAGACCTACTCCAAGCTCAAACCATGAATTCCTGGCCGCCCCGCTTCTCGATTCTGCGCAAGGAAGAGGCGCTCGATCCGGTGCGCGCCAGGCAGCGGTCCATGAACCGGGTGCGCCTGTTCATGGGCGGCATCGCGCTCGCTTTCTATCTGGAGAGCTTCATCGCCTTTCTCGACCCGGGCGGCCTGCATACCGCCTACCTGAACTGGCTGCTGCAACTGGGCACGCAGCTCATCGGCCCGCTCGGCGACGGCATCCTGCTGTTCGCGGTCGGGACCGTGCTCCTGATTGGCGCGCTGGCCCTCTAGCGCCGGCCCTATCTCTCCAGCAGTCCCTTCTTTTCCTTCGTCTTCGCCCACTCGTCGGCGTCGGCCGGCGCGGGCTTGCGCTCGATGATGGGCTGCCAGCCGGCGGCCAGCTCGCGGTTGAGAGCGATGAATTCGCGCTGTTCGTCGGGCACGTCGTCCTCGGCGAAGATGGCCTCGACCGGGCACTCGGGCACGCACAGGGTGCAGTCGATGCATTCGTCCGGGTCGATCACCAGCATGTTGGGGCCTTCGCGGAAGCAGTCCACCGGACAGACGTCCACGCAGTCGGTGTACTTACACTTGATGCAAGATTCGGTGACGACGTAAGCCATTCTTGGATAAATCCGGGATGGGAAAAAGGTTAAACGAATCCGTAGTTTAGCACCTCCGCGCGGACGCCGGCTTGCGTTCCGCGACGCCGGCCCCATAATTGAGCCATCCCCCCTGTCTACCCGCTTCGAGGTGCCATGAGCAGTTCTGCCATCAATCACGTTACCGACGACAGCTTCGACCCCGAGGTCCTCAAATCCGACATCCCCGTGCTGGTCGACTACTGGGCCGAGTGGTGCGGGCCGTGCAAGTCGATCGCCCCGATCCTGGAGGACGTGGCGAAGGAATACAACGGCCGGCTCAAGATCGCGAAGATCAACGTCGACGAGAATCAGCTGGTGCCGGCCAAGTTCGGCATCCGCGGCATCCCCACCCTGATGCTGTTCAAGAACGGCAACGTGGAAGCGACCCGCATCGGCGCGCTTTCCAAGTCGCAGTTGACCGCGTTCCTTGACAGCAATATTTAAACGCCTTACGCTCTGACCGAATCATGCGCCGGCTAAGGACCGGTGCAGTCAGATTCCAGCGCCGGCAGCCTCAGGCGCGCCTTCTTCCCCGTTTTAGTTGTTGGCAGGCCAGGCAGGCCACGGGTTGATCCCGGCTTCTTCTCGTCTTTCTCTCTCTTACTGCGGTCTATGCACCTATCGGAACTCAAGTCCCTCCACGTCACGGAGCTGGTGGACATGGCCGTCGCCGACCAGATCGACGGCGCCAACCGCCTGCGCAAGCAGGACCTCATCTTCGCCATGCTCAAGCACCAGGCGAAGAAGGGCGAGTCGATCTTCGGCGACGGCACGCTCGAAGTGCTGCCCGACGGCTTCGGCTTCCTGCGCTCGCCCGACACCTCCTACCTGGCGAGCACCGACGACATTTACGTCAGCCCGTCGCAGATCCGCCGCTTCAACCTGCACACCGGCGACACGATCGAGGGCGAGATCCGCACGCCCAAGGACGGCGAGCGCTACTTCGCCCTGGTCAAGGTCGACAAGGTCAACGGCGAGCTGCCGGAGGCCGCCAAGTCGAAGATCCTGTTCGAGAACCTTACCCCGCTGCACCCGAACGAGCAGTTCAAGCTCGAGCGCGAGATCAAGGCCGAGGAGAACATCACCGGGCGCATCATCGACATCATCGCCCCGGTCGGCAAAGGCCAGCGCGGCCTGATCGTGTCGCCGCCCAAGGCCGGCAAGACGGTAATGCTGCAGCACCTGGCGCACGCGCTGATCGCCAACCAGCCCGAGGCGACGCTGATCGTGATGCTGATCGACGAGCGCCCGGAGGAAGTGACCGAGATGACGCGCACGGTGCGCGGCGAGGTGGTGGCTTCGACCTTCGACGAGCCGGCCAGCCGCCACGTGCAGGTGGCCGAGATGGTGATCGAGAAGGCCAAGCGCCTGGTCGAGCACAAGAAGGACCTCGTGATCCTGCTCGACTCGATCACGCGCCTCGCGCGCGCCTACAACACGGTGGTGCCGGCCTCGGGCAAGGTGCTCACCGGCGGGGTCGACGCCAACGCGCTGCAGCGGCCGAAGCGCTTCTTCGGCGCCGCGCGCAACATCGAGGAAGGTGGCTCGCTGACCATCATCGCCACCGCGCTGATCGACACCGGCAGCCGCATGGACGACGTGATCTACGAGGAGTTCAAGGGCACCGGCAACATGGAGATCCACCTCGACCGGCGCATGCACGAGAAGCGCATCTATCCCGCGATCAACGTCAACCGCTCCGGAACGCGGCGCGAGGAACTGCTGATCAAGCCCGAGATCCTGCAGAAGGTCTGGGTGCTGAGGAAGCTGCTCTACCCGATGGACGAGCTCGAGGCGGCCGAATTCCTGATCGACAAGATCCGCGCCACCAAGAACAACGCCGAGTTCTTCGACTCGATGCGCCGCGGCTGAGCCGCATTGCCATAAGCCGTTGTTTTACGTATAATTCGCGCCTTTCCGCCGCAGGCCAGCCATGAAGACCGCAATCCACCCCGAATACCATACCGTGATCTTCCTCGACACCGCCTCCAACCACCCCTTTCTGACGCGCTCGACGATCGACACCAAGGGCCGCGACAAGATGAAGTGGGAGGACGGCAACGAGTACCCCGTGATCAAGGTCGAGGTGTCCTCGGAGTCGCATTCGTTCTACACCGGCAAGCACAAGATCATGGACACCGCGGGCCGGGTCGAGAAATTCAAGCGCCGCTACACGCGGACCAAGAAGACCGACAAGACCGAGCCGAGCGCCTAGAGGCTTTCGGCGCTTCAAGAAGGGCGGCCGCGGGCCGCCCTTTTGTTTTCCGCGCCGCACCCCTGTTGCCTAGAATAGCCGCATGATCCGTAGGCTCGCGCTGCCGCCCTCGTTCGCGGTACTGGCGCTGATTGCGCTGGTGTTCGTCGTGCCGGGGCTCGCGGGGCACGATCCGTGGAAGACCTTCGACGTGATCACGATCGAGATCACGCACCAGATGCAGCTTAGCGGCGACTGGCTGGTGCCGCAGGTGGCGCGCGAGCCCTGGCTCGTGGACCCGCCGCTCTACCCCTGGGTCGCGCTCGGCTTCGCCAATGCGCTCGGCTGGGCAGTGGCGTTTCACGAAGCGGTACGGCTCGCGAGCGGCGCGTTCCTGCTCGGCGCGCTCGGCCTGCTCTACCTCGCCGCGCGCCAGTGGACCGCACAGGAGGGAGAAAAGCAGGAGCGCCGCGCCGCGGGCGCCTCCGCGGTGCTGCTGCTGATCGGCTCGGTCGGACTGATGGTGCACGCGCACGAGGCGGTCGACGACCTCGCCAGCCTGACCGCGGCATGCGGCGCGTTCGCCGCGCTGCCGCTTGCCGCGCGCAGGCCGCGCGCGGCGGGCGCCGCCTTCGGCGCGGCGCTGGGCGCGGCGTTCCTGTCCACCGGCTTCGTGGTGCCGCTCGCGCTCGCCGCCGCGGTGCTGCTGGCGCACCTGGTGTGCGACCCGTGGCGCACCCGGCGCGGCGCCGCATTCCTCGCCGTCGCGGCCCTGGTCGCGCTCGCGATCGGCGCCAGCTGGCCGCTCGCGCTGTGGCTGCGCTCGCCGCAGCTGTTCGGGGATTGGTGGGCGCTGACCGCTCGCCTGCGGGGCGGCTTCCTGCACAACCTGGGCTATTTCGTGGTGCTCGCGAGCTGGTTCGCCTGGCCAGCCTGGCCGCTCGCGGCCTGGGCGGCGTGGGCGCGGCGCCAGCGCTGGCGCGAGCCGCGCCAGTTCGTGCCGCTGGCGGCGGTAGTGTTCGCGCTCCTCGGCATCTCGCTCGCCGGCCCGGACCAGGACGTGAATGCGATCGCGCTGCTCGCGCCGCTGGCGCTGCTCGCGGCGCCCGTCATCACGCAGCTGCGCCGCGGCGCGGCGGCCGCGCTGGACTGGTTCGGCGTCATGACCTTCGGCTTCTTCGCCGGCCTGGTCTGGCTCGGCTACGTGGCGATGCTCACCGGCGTGCCGCCGCGCATCGCGCACAACTTCGCCAAGCTCGCGCCGGGCTTCAGCGCGCATTTCCACCTGCTGCCGTTCGCCGTCGCGCTCGCGGCGACGCTCGGTTGGCTGTATCTCGTGCTGTTCAGCCCGCCCGCCGCCACCCGCGGCGTGACGCGCTGGGCCGCGGGCGTGGCGCTGCTGTGGGCCAGCTTCGCCACGCTGTGGCTGCCCTGGGCGGACTACCTGAGCAGCTATCGTCCGGTCGCGCTGCAGATCAAGTCGCTGCTGCCGCCGGGCGCGACCTGCATCTCGCGCGCGAAGCTCGGCGACGCGCAGCGCGCCGCGCTGAGCTACCATGCGGACATCGTCACGCGCGAGCGCGACCCGCTCGAGCCCTGCCCGCTACTGCTGACCCAGGGCTCGCCGGGGCGCGAGGCGGCCGCGCCCGGGCCCGGCTGGACCAAGCTCGCCGACGTCGGCCGCCCCGGCGACCGCGACGAGCGCATCAGGCTCTACCGGCGGCAGCCATAACCGGCGGCCGCCATAACCGACCCTTTCGACGGAGGCAGCATGGACCAGGAAACCTTCAACCTCAGCATCCGCAAGTTCCTCAAGATGGTGGGCGTGAACTCGCAGCGCGAAATCGAGCAGGCGATCGGCAAGGCGATCGAGAGCGGCAAGCTCAAAGCAGAAGAGAACGTCGCCGCGCGCGTCACGCTCGAGATCCCCTCGCTCGGAGTCAAGGTGCCCTTCGACGGGGACATCAAGCTAAAATGAATCTTCGCTGATCCCTTACCTGCAGGAGGGGAAATCCGATGAACAAGGCGAGAGAATTCGACCAGTCCGTGGTGACCGAGCTGAAGGCCCTGCTCGGCGAGCGCGTCAGCACCGCGGCCAGCGTGCGCGAGCACCACGGCAAGGACGAATCGTACTTTCCGTA
>DAHVFK010000185.1 GCA_027317055.1 Betaproteobacteria bacterium
CTGCACGCGGGCGCGCTGCTCGCGGGCGACGCGCTCGGCGCGCACAAGCGACTGATCGAAGTCGCCGGCAAGGCCGGCGAGGCCGGCGAGGCACAGGTCGCGCTCAAGCTGTACCGCACGCTGCTGGGAAAGTACCCCGACTCGCGGTACGCGCAGTTCGCGCGTGACAACATGAAACTTGAAGAAAAGCGCCTGGTCACAAATCGGGATAAAGCCGGCCGGGGTTGAAGATCCGCGCGGGGTCGAACACGGCCTTGAGCTCGCGCTGCAGCTTCATCTGGGCCGGCCCGAGCGGCGTGAACGCTCCCGGCGACTTGTCGCGCGCGCGGAACAGCGTCGCATGACCGCCCGCGCGCCGCGCCGCCTCGCGGATCGTGCGCGCCTCCCCGGCGGACGCAAGCCAGCGCAGCGCGCCGCCCCACTCGATCAGCTCCTCGCCCGGCAGGCGCGGCGGCGCCGCGCGTGAGGGCAGCGACAGGCGCCACAGCGGCGCCTCGGGCGCGAAATACGGGTGCGTCTGCTCGCGCAGCGCAGTCCAGAACCCCTCGCCGTCGCCAAGCGCCTCGCCGCCGAGGGTCTCGCGCGCCGCGCGCACCGCCGCTGCGGCGCCTGACAGGCGCACGCTCAGCTCGCCGTTCAGGTAGCAGGTGGCCGAGATCGGCAGCGGTTTGCCGGCCCAATGGTTCATCCATTCCAGCGCCTTGTCCTGCGGCGCCTCCAGCCGCAACGTCGTTTCGGCCGCGGGGCGCGGCAGCACCTTGAGCGACACCTCGAGAATCACGCCGAGCGTGCCGAGCGAGCCCGCGAGCAGGCGCGATACGTCGTAGCCGGCGACGTTCTTCATCACCTCGCCGCCGAAAGCGAGCACGCGGCCGCGGCCGTCGAGCAGGCGCGCACCGAGCACAAAGTCGCGCACTGCGCCGGCGCTCGCGCGCCGCGGGCCCGACAGCCCGGCGGCCACGCAGCCCCCGAGGGTGGCGCCGGGGCCGAAATGCGGCGGCTCGAACGGCAGCATCTGCCCGTTCGCGGCCAGCGCCCGCTCCAGTTCCGCGAGCGGCGTGCCGCAGCGCGCCGTGACCACCAGCTCGCTCGGCTCGTAATTGACCAGGCCGGCGTAGGCGCTCGTGTCGAGCGGCTCGCCGGCGAGCTCGTTGCCGTAGAAGTCCTTGCTGCCGCCGCCGCGCGGGCGCAGCGGCCGCGCGCCCTGCGCCGCCGCGCGCACCCTCTCGACCATCGCCTCGAGCACGGCCTGCATCAGAAGCGCGGCAGGTCGGGAAACGGCAGCTGGCCGCCGTGCACGTGCATGCCGCGGTACTCGGCGCAGCGTGCGAGGGTCGGCACCGCCTTGCCCGGGTTGAGCAGACCGACGGGGTCGAACGCGTGCTTCAGCGCGTGGAAGGTCTCGATCTCCGCGCTCCCGAACTGGGTGCACATCTGGTCGATCTTCTCGACCCCGACACCGTGCTCGCCGGTGATCGTGCCGCCGACCTCGACGCACTTCTCGAGCACCTCGCGCGCGAACTGCTCGGTGCGGCGCAGCTGCTCGGGATCGTTCGCGTCGTACAGGATCAGCGGGTGCAGGTTGCCGTCGCCGGCGTGGAACACGTTCGGGCAGCGCAGGCCGTACTTCCTTTCCATCTCGCCGATGAAGCGCAGGATCTCGCCCAGGCGGCGGCGCGGGATCGTACCGTCCATGCAGTAGTAGTCTGGCGAGATGCGCCCGACGGCCGGGAACGCCGCCTTGCGCCCGGACCAGAAGCGCAGCCGCTCGGCCTCGTCGCGCGAGACCGTCATGCGCGTCGCGCCCGCGTCCGACAGGACCTGCTTGACGCGCGCGATCTCCTCCTCCACCTCCTCCGGCGTGCCGTCGGACTCGCACAGCAGGATCGCCGCCGCGTCGAGGTCGTAGCCGGCGCGCACGAACTCCTCAACCGCGCGCGTGGCCGGCTTGTCCATCATCTCGAGGCCCGCGGGAATGATTCCGGCCGCGATCACCGCGGCGACCGCCTGGCCTGCGGTTTCGACGTCGCCGAACGACGCCATCACCACGCGCGCGAGCTGCGGCTTGGGCAGCAGCTTGACCGTCACCTCGGTAATGACGACGAGCAAGCCCTCGGAGCCGATCGCGAGCGCGAGCAGGTCGTAGCCCGGCGCATCGAGTGCCTCGCCGCCGAAGTCGACCGGCTCGCCGTCGATGGTATAGCCCCGCACGCGCATCACGTTGTGCACCGTCAGGCCGTACTTGAGACAGTGCACCCCGCCCGAGTTCTCGGCCACGTTGCCGCCGATCGAGCACGCGATCTGGCTCGAAGGGTCGGGCGCGTAGTAAAGCCCGAACGGCGCCACCAGGTCCGAGATCGCGGCGTTGCGCACGCCCGGCTGCACCACGGCGACGCGCGCAACCGGGTCGACGCGCAGCGCGCGCATGAACTTGGCCATCGAAAGCAGCACGCCGTCGGCCAACGGCAGCGCCCCGCCGGAGAGCCCGGTTCCCGCGCCGCGCGGCACCACCGGCACGCCGAGCGCCGAGCAGGCCTGCAGCACGCGCCGCACCTGCTCGTCGGTCTCGGGCAGCGCCACCACCATCGGCGCGCGGCGATAGGCGGTGAGCCCGTCGCACTCGTAGGGCCGCGTGTCCTCGTCCTCGAACAGCACCGAGTGCGCCGGCAGGAACTCGCGCAGCCGGCGCACCACTTCGCGCTGGCGCGAAGCGTCGATGCGCTCTACAGGTACGGCTTTGCCCATGTTAGTCCTTGCAGCGTGTCACCCCTTGGATTGTATTCGCAGCCGGTCCCTCCGCGATAGCCGATATAAGCGTGCCTTATCTCGATAGTAGGAACGTTCCCGAGCGCGCAAGGACGAATCGCGCGGTGCGTATCTTGCTAAGATACCGCGTCACCCCGGCGCCCACCCTTGCCCGCGCAGCCCTTTCTCCGCCAGATGTTTCCGTTCCTCGCCTGGTGGCCGCGCGTGGACCGCAAGTCGCTGCGCGCGGACGTGATCGCCGGGCTGATCGGCGCGGTCGTCGTGCTGCCCCAGGGCGTGGCGTACGCGACGCTCGCCGGGCTGCCGCCCCAGTACGGCCTCTATTGCGCCATGGTACCGACCGCCATCGCCGCGTTGTTCGGCTCGTCGCTGCACGCGGTCTCGGGACCGACCAACGCGGTATCACTGATGGTGCTGGCGATGCTGACTCCGCTCGCCGTGCCCGGCTCCGCCGGGTTCGTCTCGATGGCCCTCACGCTGTCGCTCATGTCGGGGTTGCTGATCCTGTCGATGGGGTTCTTCCGACTCGGCGTACTGGTCAACTTCATTTCCAACGGGGTCATCGTCGGCTTCACCAGCGCGGTCGGTATCATCATCATCGTGAGCCAGATTTCGCAGCTGTTCGGCACGCATTCCGGGCACGCGAGCCAGTTCTACGAGATGTTACACAACACCATCGCGCACCTGAACGAAGTGCATCCCTGGGCGCTCGCGGTGGGCGTATTGACGGTGATCGCCGGCGCGCTGACCAAGCGCTACGCGCCGCGTCTGGCGCCGATGCTGGTCGCCACCGTCGTCGGTACCCTCGCGGCGCTCGCGATCAATTTCGCGGTCGGCGCCGAAAATACCGGCATCCGCACCCTGGGACCGCTGCCGGGAGCCCTGCCGCCGCTCTCGCTGCCGGACTTGCGCGGCGCGACGCTGACCAACCTGCTGGCGCCGGCCTTCGCGGTGACGATCCTGTCGGTGACTCAGGCCATCGCCATCGTGCGCGCGGTGGCGATCCGCTCCGGCCAGCGCATCGACACCAACCAGGAGCTGATCGGCCAGGGCCTTTCGAACGTGGCCGGCGCTTTCTTCTCCGGCTACCCGTCCTGCGCCTCGGTCAACCGCTGCGGCATCAATTACGAATCTGGCGCCCGCACGCCGCTCTCGGCCGTGACGTCGGTGATCTTCCTGATACTGCTGCTGCTCGTACTCGCGCCGGTGGCGGCGCTGCTGCCGCATCCCGCGATTGCCGGGCTGCTGGTGCTGGCCGGATGGGGCCTGATCGACATCGGCCAGATGCGAATGTACCTGCGCACCAGCCGCCAGGAAGCGGCGGTGGTCGCCGCCACCCTGCTCGCCACGCTCGTCATGCCGATCGCCTACGCGATCCTGGTCGGCGTGATGGCGTCGCTGGTGGTCTACCTGCACCGCACCTCGCGCCCGATGATGCGCAGCCTGGTGCCGGACCCGCGCCACAGCGAGCGCCAGCTGGCGCCGCCCGGCGAAGCGCTGCCGGAGTGCCCGCAGCTCAAGATCCTGAGCGTGGAGGGTTCGATCTACTTCGGCGCGGTGGATCACGTCGAGTCTCATTTCGACACCCTGCGCGAGCTCACCCGGGAGCAGCGCCGGCTGCTGCTCGTTTCACGCAACATCAATTTCGTCGACGTGGCCGGCGCCGAGGCGCTGGTGCGCGAAGCACGCAAGCGGCGCTGGGAGAACGGTCAGCTCTACCTGCAGGGGCTGCGTCAGCCGGTCGAGGATGTGCTGCGCAACGGCGGTTTCATGGGGGAACTCGGCACCGAGAACATGTTCCGCAGCAAGCGCGACGCGATAGCGGCGATCTTCGCGCAGCTGGACCGCGCGATCTGCGCACGCTGCAGTGCCCGCATCTTCGAGGAATGCGCCTCCCTGCCGCCGCCGCGCCGGGAGTGACCTCGCGATGCGCGCTTCAACGCTCCGCGTCCTGCCCTTCCTCGCCTGGCTTCCCAGGCTCACGCGCCAGAACCTGCGCGTCGATGCGCTCGCGGGTCTGACCGTCGCACTGGTCGCGATCCCGCAGTCACTCGCCTACGCGCAGCTCGCCGGCCTGCCACCCTACTATGGCCTGTACGCCGCCCTCGTGCCGACGATAATTGGCGCACTGTTCGGCAACTCCGCACAACTCTCGACCGGGCCGGTCGCGCTCACCTCGCTGCTCACCGCAGCCAGCATCGCGCCACTCGCCGCGGGCGGCAGCGAGCAATACGTGACCTACGCGATCACTGTCGCACTGCTCTCGGGGCTGTTCCAACTTTCTTTCGGCGTGATGCGCCTGGGCGTGCTGATGAACCTTCTGTCGCACCCGGTGCTGATGGGGTTCGTCAACGCAGCCGCGATCCTGATCACTCTGGCCCAGGTGCCAACGCTGTTCGGCGTACCTCCGCCCGAGCTCGGTCACGCGCTGATCGACACCTGGCACGTGCTGTCCAACCCGCGCGGTGCGCACGGCCATTCGATGGCGTTCAGCGCGATCGCGATCGTCGCGCTGGTCGGCTTCCGCCGCTACGCGCCGCGTCTGCCGGGAGTGCTGATCACGGTGGCCGTGCTCACGACGCTCAGCTACGCCATCGACTACTCGGGCTACGGCGGGCGCATCGTGGGCGACATCCCGCGCGGCCTGCCTACGTTCGCCCTGCCGCAGTTCAGCCTGGATGCATGGATCGCGCTGCTTCCGGCGTCGTTTGTGATCGCGGTCATCAGCTTCATGGAGGCGATGTCCAGCGCCAAGATCGCGGCCATAAAGACCGCCACCAAGTGGGACGAGAACCAGGAGCTGATCGGGCAGGGCCTGGCCAAGCTGGCCGCCGCGCTCAGCCAGACCATGCCGGTCAGTGGATCCTTCTCGCGCTCCGCGCTCAACCTGGCGGCAGGTGCGCGCACTGGAGTCTCTTCGATCGTGGCGGCCCTGTGTGTTCTGCTGACGCTGCTGTTCTTTACCCCGCTGCTCAAGTACCTGCCGCTGCCGGTGCTCGCCGCGATCATCGTCATGGCGCTCACCAACCTGATCAACTTGCGCAGCCTGCGCAACGCATGGCGCGCGAGCCGCGACGATGCGATCGCCGCGCTGCTCACGTTTGCCGCCACGATTGCATTCGCGCCACAAATTCAGAATGGAATCTTCGTTGGCGTCCTCGTCTCGCTCGGCCTGTTCATCTACCGGCGCATGCGGCCGAACATGGCGGTGGTCGAGCCCGCATCCGCCCAGCTCGTGCGTGAAGCGCCAGAAGACATGCCGCAGGCTCTGCAGGGCGCGGTGGGCGTGATCCATTTCGACGCCTCGCTCGTGTTCGTCAACGTGTCGTATTTCGAGAGCGCGGTGCTGCAGCTCGAGCGACGCTATCCGGATTTGCGCTTCGTTCTGGTTTCCGGCTCCGGCATCAACGATCTGGACGCTTCCGGCGTGGAGATGCTTGCCTCGCTGTGCGACGGGCTGCGCAAGAACGGCATCGGGCTGCTGTTCAGCGCCGTAAAGCCGCGCGTGCGTTCGGTTTTCGACCGCACCGGCATCACGGAGCAGATCGGCGCCGAGAATTTCTTCCTCAGCGACTACGCGGCCTTCGTCGCGCTCGCCGGGCGCGTGGAGCGCCCGCCCGAGGCGCCGCCGCCCGAGGCCGCGGGCTGACCTCGATGCCGCCGCTCGAACCCCATGCCATCGCAGTGCTTGCGCTGACCGTGTTCGCGTTCGCGATGTTCGCGCTCGAGCGGCTGCCGATCGAGACGACGAGCCTGCTCGTGCTGGTGCTGCTGAGCGCCGGGTTTCAGCTGGTGCCCTACGTGCACGACGGCGTGCGCCTGTCCCCGGTGGAATTCTTCTTCGGTTTCGGCCACGAGGCGCTGGTGGCGATCTGTAGCCTGATGATCCTGGGGCGAGGGCTAGTGGCGACCGGCGCGCTCGAGCCCGCGGCGCGGCTGATCGGACGCATGCTCGCCGCTCGGCCAGGCGCCGCGATGCTGCTGGTGCTGGTGGCATGCGCCGCGTTTAGCGGCGTACTGAACGACACGCCGATCGTGGTGATCATGATGCCGATCCTGGTGAGCGCCGCGCTGCGCGCGAAATCCTCCGTTTCGCGTACTTTGCTGCCGATGAATTTCGCGGTGCTGATCGGCGGCATGGGAACGACCATCGGCACTTCGACCAATCTTCTTGTGGTGGCGATCGCCGCCGACCTGGGAGTTCGCCACTTCGGGA
>DAHVFK010000186.1 GCA_027317055.1 Betaproteobacteria bacterium
ACGCCGCGGTATCCTATGCGCAGCGCAGCGCGCAGGTCGAAGCAGCCGGCGGCGTGGCCGCGGCGGCGCTTGCCGGCGCGGTAGCGCGTGCCGGCTACGGCGCCGAGCTGCGCGAGCCGGCCGCGGACAGGCAGGGCAGCAAGCCCGCCATCGCGATCGTCGGCAGCGGCGGCGCCGCGTTCGCGGCCGCGCTGCGCGCGGTCGAAGAAGGCGCGTCGGTGACCATGATCGAGGCCGGCACGGTCGGCGGCACCTGCGTCAACATCGGCTGCGTGCCCTCGAAGATCATGATCCGCGCAGCGCACGTCGCGCACCTTCAGGCCGCTCATCCGTTCGCCGGGATCGAGCGCCGCATGCCGGCGGTCGACCGGCGCGCGCTGCTCGCGCAACAGCAGGCGCGGGTCGAGCAGCTGCGGCACGACAAGTACGAGGCAATCCTCGAGTCCCACGCGGACCGCATCAGGCTGTTGCACGGGCGCGCCCGCTTCACCGATGCGCGCACGCTTGCCGTGACGCTTCCGGGTGGCACCGTCGAGACCGTCCACGCCGACCGGGTAATGATCGCGACTGGCGCCTCGCCCGCGGTTCCCGAGGTACCCGGACTCAAGCAAACGCCCTACTGGACTTCGACCGAGGCCCTCGCAGCTGAAAGCCTGCCCGATCATCTGATCGTCTATGGTGGGTCCGTGGTGGCGCTCGAGCTGGCGCAGGCCTTCCTGCGCCTGGGCTCGAAGGTCACGCTGCTGGCGCGCTCGACCCTGATGTCCAGGGAAGACCCGGCGCTCGGCGCGGAGCTCGAGCGCGCCCTCGCCGGCGAGGGCATGCGGATCCTCACTCACACGACGCTCAACAGCGTCGCTTACGAATGCGGCGTGTTCCGGGCCGACACCGGCACCGAAACGCTTACCGGCGACAGGCTGCTGGTTGCGACCGGGCGCCGGCCCAACACCGAAGGCCTCGGCCTCGGGACAGCGGGGGTAAAGACAGGTCGCAACGGCGCAATCGTCGTCGATGAGCGCATGCAGACCTCGGCTGAGGGCGTGTACGCCGCCGGGGACTGCACCGACCAGCCCGAATACGTCTACGTCGCCGCAGCCGGTGGCACGCGCGCGGCGATCAATATGACCGGCGGCGAGGCGCGGCTCGACCTTTCGGTGCTGCCGGCGGTGACTTTTACCGATCCGCAGGTCGCGACCGTCGGCCTCACCGAGGCGCAGGCCGCCAAGCGCGGAATCGACGCCGAGAGCCGCACGCTTGCACTGGACAACATTCCCCGCGCACTGGCCAATTTCGACACTCGCGGCTTCGTCAAGCTGGTGGCGGAGAAGGGCTCGGGCCGCCTGCTCGGGGCACAGATCCTCGCGGCCGAGGCCGGCGAAGTGATCCAGTCGGCGGCGCTTGCGCTGCGCGCCGGGCTCACGATCGAAGATCTCGCGGGGCAACTATTCCCGTACCTCACCATGGTCGAAGGCCTGAAGCTGTGCGCCCAGACCTTTACCCGGGACGTGAGGCAGCTGTCGTGCTGCGCGGGTTGATGCGCGAACACCCGATGCGCGAACCGAGCGCGCCCGCAGTGCGTGACGTGGTACAGCATCTGCTGGCCGTCTTGCCGGAGCTCGACGAGGGCGATCAGCGGCTTTCGCTCGCGCTCTACCGCGAGCTTGCGCAGGGGGCGCCGGTGCCGCACTCGCTGCTCGCGACTCGGCTCGGGATCAGCGTCGCCGAGGTCGATCAACGGCTGGCGAACTGGCCCGGGATCCACCGCGACGAACAGCAGCGCATCGTCGGATACTGGGGCCTGACCATCGTGCCCACTCGGCACGGATTGCGCGTTGGCGAGCAAAATCTCTACGCGTGGTGTGCGTGGGACACGTTGTTTATTCCCGCGCTGCTGGGCGCGTGCGCGCAAGTGGAATCGGCCTGCCGAGACACGAATGCCCCCGTGCGGCTCACGGTCGGCTCCGACGCCCTCGAAGCAGCCTCGCCCGAGAATCTGTGGGTTTCGTTCGTGCTGCCGAGTGCCGACAGCATGCGGCGCGATCTGCGTGCGAGCTTTTGCCACAACGTGCACTTCTTTCGCTCGCCCGATCTCGCGGCGCTGCACCGCGTCCTGCCGCCGTCCGCCTTCGTGCTCACGCTCGCCGACGCGTTCGAAGTTGGGCGCGCGCGAAACCGTAGTCGCTACCGACTTGTAGCGGATCTCCTCACAGTGACGAGCGAGGCTGGATGAAAAGATGAAAGATCTATTGAAACAATTCTCCGGAATCTTCGGCGCTGGCGTGGCGGCGGCCTGCTGCCTGGGCGCCCCGGTCGTCCTGGCGGCGCTCGGCGCCGCAGGGCTCGGCTTCCTGATCAAGGACGCCTACCTGATGCCGATCTTCGCTGCCTTCGCGGCGCTGAGCCTGTGGCTGCTTTTCGGCTCGACGCGCAGGCACGCGAACCTGGTTCCGTTCTGGCTCGGCCTGGCGGGCGGCATCGCGGGCGTCGCCGGACTGTGGCTGCTGGTGACCGGGTTCTATCCGAAGTCATGGCCCGTCTATGCGGGGCTCATCGCGCTCGTCGCGGCAAGCGTATGGGACGCAGTGAGCGGCCGCCGCGCCGCGGCGAAGGCGCGGGTTTGCGAAACGCCCGCGGCGAGGCGTCTCGCCACGAAAGCCCTGATGGGAATCGTCGCCGGCGGCGCGTTGTACGGCACCTACAAGTCGGTACAGCTGCTGTCTCCGGCCAGTCAGGCAAGTGCCGGCGGCGAGCAGGAAAAGTGCTTCGGCATCGCCAAGGCGGGACAGAACGACTGCTCGAGCGCGACGCACGGCTGCAACGGTCAGGCAACGGTCGATTACGGCCCCGACGACTTCAAGTACGTGGCCAAAGGGACCTGCCTCAAAATGGGCGGCAAGCTGACCGCCGCCTGATCAGCCCGAAACCTCATCTGCAAGGAATTCAACATGACTGAGCCTCGACTCTCCGGCCGCTCCTGGCCACGCGCCATCGGCATCGGACTTGGCGTCGCCGTGCTGACTGGAATGATGATGGCGATACTTGCGAAGATCGGTGTTTCGCCGTTCCCAAAACCACCTTCACTGGCTTTTGCCGAAACGCTGCTTGGACGTGACCTGCCGCTGCCGGTCGGACTTCTGTTCCACGCGGCTTATGTAACCTTTTGGTGCGTGGTGTACGTCCGCTTTTTCCCGCAACGCAATCTCAAGACGGCGTTCGCCCTGGCGCTGGTGCTCTGGCTGGCCGTCCTGGTGGTCTTCTTTCCGCTGGTGGGCTGGGGATTCGCGGGCACGCACGTCAGCCCGAAGCTGATTCCGGCCTCCCTGCTGCCGCACTTTCTGTTCGGGATTCTCCTCTGGGGCCTCGACAAGTACCTTCCCCGCAAAGCGGCCACCGCGCCCTAACGACAACCACGCAAGCGGCAAATAGGGCGCGCCACGGGAATCCCGTCGGATTACGGAGCGAGATGAATCTTGCGCCACCATCGCCGCACCGCGACAAGGGCCCAGACGCCTTCGACCACGCCGAAGGGCCAGGCGCCCTGCAGGAATCCGTACACTGAAGCGAGCAGGCACGCGCCGGCGAACGCGAGCACGAAGCGCGGGCCGCGATCTTCCAGCGCGTAGAAAATCATCATCGCGGATACCGCAAAGACACCGTATAGCGTTAGCAGGTCCATTCGTGGATGCTAGCAAGGAGAACCGACATGTCCAAACAATATGACCTCATCGCCATCGGCGCGGGAACCGGCGCCTCCGGCGCCGCTTCTCAATGCCGCGCCGCCGGCTGGAAGGTCGCCGTGATCGACCACCTGCCGTTCGGCGGCACCTGCGCGCTGCGCGGCTGCGATCCGAAGAAGGTGCTGGTCGGCGCAGCGGAAGCGATCGATCACGCGCGCCGCATGCGCGGCAAGGGCGTCGGCGCGGGTGCGCCGGGAATCGTGTGGGACGAGCTGATGCGCTTCAAGCGCACCTTCACCGAGCCGGTGCCGGCGATGAAGGAACGCAGCTTCGCCAAGAACGGCATCGACGCCTATCACGGCCGCGCCAGGTTTCGCGGGCCGCGCACGCTCGAGGTCGGCGGCGAGGTGCTCGAGGGCCGCTTTATCGTGATCGCGGTCGGCGCGGTTCCGATGCGCCTCGGGATTCCGGGCGAGGAGCACCTCGTCACCAGCACCGAGTTTCTCGAGCTCGACCGACTGCCGAAGAAGATCGTCTTGCTCGGCGGCGGGTTCATCGCGGCCGAGTTCGCGCACATCGCGGCGCAAGCCGGCGCCCAGGTCACCGTGCTCGAGCAGGCCGAGCGCATGCTGACGCCGTTCGATCCGGACCTGGTCGGCTGGCTGATGGAGAAGTTCCACGAAATCGGCGTCGACGTGCGGCTCAAGACCCGCGTCACCGCGATCGATAAAAGCGACGGCAGCCTGTCCGTGCGCGCGTCCTCGAACGGCAAGGACGAGGTGTTCAAGGCCGATCTCGTGGTTCATGCGGCCGGGCGCGTCCCCGATCTCGAACCGCTGGATCTTGCCGCGGCCGGGGTGGAGAGCGCGAAGGGCCGGCTGCGGCTGAATGAATTTCTCCAAAGCGTCTCCAATCCCGCCGTCTATGCGGTCGGCGACGCTGCGCTGAGCGGTCCGCCGCTGACGCCCGTATCGAGCCACGACGCGAAGGTAGCCGCAGCCAACATGTTGCACGGCAATCACCGCAAACCGGACTACCTCGGCGTGCCGAGCGTCGCGTTCACGCTTCCGCCCATCGCGTCGGTCGGCCTGAGCGAGCAGCGGGCGCGCGAGGACGGGCTCAAGTTCCGCGTGCAGCACCAGAAAACCTCCGGCTGGTATACGGCGCGGCGCCTGGCCGAGACGGTTTACGGATTCAAGGTCCTGGTCGAAGAGGGGAGCGGGCGCATTCTCGGCGCGCACCTGGTCGGACCGCACATCGACGAGGTGATCAACGTCTTTGCGCTGGCGATCCGCAAGGGCCTGACCGCGGACGACCTGAAGAGCACGATTTTCGCCTATCCGACCGGGGCCTCCGACATCGGGTACATGGTTTGACGCAGAGCGCACACGTCACAGACTGCGGATGCCGCTCTCTCGGCCCGAAAAAACTCAAGAACGTGAGCGGATCCGTCGAGGTATTGGAGATCCAAGTATGTAGGCGCGCCCCTTCATCGGGATCGATTTGAGCAGTCGGCTCTACCGCTATCATGCGAATCTTCAGCAACGTCTATTAGAGGGGTTCGCGATGCAGTCGCCGGATCAACCGGTCCTCAGGGACATCGTGCTCGTTGGCGGCGGCCATAGCCACGTCGGGGTGCTCAGGCACTTCGGCATGCATCCGTTGCCCGGAGTCCGGTTGACGGTGATCTGCCGCGACACCCATACGCCGTACTCCGGAATGCTGCCGGGCTATATCGCGGGACACTACGGCTACGACGAGGTGCACATCGACCTCGCGCGGCTGGCCCAGTTTGCCGGTGCGCGCTTTTATCGCGCTGAAGCGGTGGGGCTCGACCGCGCGGCGAGCACGCTGCTCTGCCGCGGCCGTCCGCCGGTGCCCTACGACCTGCTGTCGATCAACATCGGCTCCACTCCTCAGATGTCGGATGTGGCCGGTGCAGCGCGCTACGCCGTGCCGGTAAAACCGATTCACGGCTTCGACGGGCGCTGGCGGTCGCTGCTCGATCGCGTGCGCAAACACGCCGGGGCCACGCGCATCGCCGTGGTGGGCGGCGGCGCCGGCGGGGTCGAGTTGGCGCTCGCGATGCAATATCGCTTGCGCAACGAGCTGCGCGCAGCGGGGCGCAACCCCGACGATGTCAGCTTCCACCTGCTGACCGGCGATGCGGACATCCTGCCGACCCACAATGCGACGGTACGCCGCGCGTTCGAGCGGGTGCTGACCGAACGCGGCATTACTCTGCAGTGCAACGCGGAAGTCAGCCAAGTGTCGCCCATGGGCCTGCAGACGACCGGCGGCGCATCGCTCGCAGCGGACGAGGTGATCTGGGTAACACGTGCCGCCGGAGCGCCGTGGCTGCGCGAAACCGGCCTCGCGCTCGATGCGGACGGCTTCATTCAGGTGTCCGACACGCTGCAGACGACGACCGATCCGAAGGTGTATGCGGCGGGCGACGTCGCCGCGATGGTCAACCACCCGCGCGAGAAGGCCGGCGTATTCGCGGTCCGGCAAGGGCGCCCTCTGGCGGAAAATCTGCGCCGCGCCATCGAGGGCCGAGCGCTCAAGCCTTACCGTCCGCAGAGCCGCTGGCTCGCGCTGATCAGCACGGGCGATCGATATGCCGTGGCGTCGCGCGGCGCGTTCGAGCTCGAGGGCGCCTGGGTCTGGCGCTGGAAAGACTGGATCGACCGCCGCTTCATGGCCAGATTCAACCACCTGCCAGCCATGGAAAGCGTGGCATCGGCGGCACCCTCTTCGGTCAAGCTCGATCAGGAGGAGGCCGCGCAAGCCATCTCCGCGATCGCCATGCGCTGCGGCGGCTGCGGCGCGAAAGTCGGCGCCACGGTGCTCACACGCGCCCTCGGCGCGCTGCAGCCGGTGGACCGGGGCGACGTATTGATCGGCCTGCACGCGCCGGACGATGCCGCGGTGGTGCGCGTGCCGCCCGGCAAGGCGATGGTTCACACGGTGGATTTCTTTCGCGCCTTCATCGACGACCCCTACGTCTTCGGCAGGGTCGCGGCCAACCATGCCCTGGGGGACATCTTCGCCATGGGCGCCGAGGCGCAGTCGGCCACCGCCATCGCCACCGTGCCTCCGGGGCTGGAGTCGAAGGTGGAGGACGTATTGCTGCAGATGATGTCGGGCGCGGTCGAAGTGCTGAACGAGGCCGGCTGCGCGCTGGTGGGCGGCCACACCGGGGAAGGCAGGGAACTGGCGCTGGGGTTCGCCGTCAATGGGCTGGTAGACGAAGATGGCGCGTCGGTCATGCGCAAGAGCGGCATGCGGCCGGGCGA
>DAHVFK010000187.1 GCA_027317055.1 Betaproteobacteria bacterium
TTTTCGGTTCTAGGGCCGGCGCGTGTAGGCCTCGTCGAAGAGCTTTTCGAGCTTGCGCTGGGTGCCGCGCATCTGGTCCACCACCGCTTTGGCCCAGTCGAAGTACGCCCTGCGCCGCTCGAGCGGCCAGCCGTGCGGCGGGCTCGAGGCCACGTCGCGCACGTTGCAGATCTTGTCCGCCAGCTTGACCAGCTTCGCGCGGCGCGAGATGCCCGCCGCATGCTCGATCTGCAAGCGCTTCCTGTCCTCCTTCTTCAGCGTCTGGTCGTCGCTCACCTCGAGCACCACCGCGGCCACCGCGGCGCCGAAGCGCTCGACGAGCTCCTCGTAGCTGGTCTCGGTGTCCTCGAGCGTGTCGTGCAGCACCGCCGCGGCGAGCAGGATCGGATCGGATAGCCCCGCCTCGACCGTGAGCACCCGCGCGAGCGCGATCGGGTGGTTGATGTAGGGCGAGGCCTCGGCGTCCTTGCGCCGCTGGCGGCGGTGCTTGTCGGCGGCGAAGGCGATCGCGTCGACCAGGGCCCTGGTGCCGGATTTCAACTCGGTATTAATAGAGATCCAACCCCATTCACCCGGACTTCGCGTCGGTCCAGCGCCGCAGCTTGTCGCGCGCGCCATTGGCGGCCGGGTCCATCGCACGGTCGTGGCTCGGCTGCTTGGCGCACAGCTCGAGCACGTAGCCGTTCGGGTCGCGGAAGTAGATCGAGTGGATGAAGCCGTGGTCGGACACGCCGCGCGTCTCGATGCCCTGCGCGCGGCCTTTTTCCAGCATTTGCGGCAGCACCTGCGGCTCCACCTCGAGCGCGATGTGCAGGTCGTAGTCGTGCTGCGGCTTGAACTCGAACGGCATGTCGGGCGCCTCGAAGAAGGCGATATGCGAGCCGTCGTCCAGGCGATAGAAGGTGTGCAGCGTGTCGGTGGCCCGGCCGGTCTTGCTCTCCTTGATCTCGAGCGTTCCGGCCAGCGGCAGGCCGAGGAAGTCCTCGTAGAAGCACCGCGTCTGCTCCGAGTCGCGGCAGCGGTAGGCGGCGTGGTGCAGCTTGCGGATCATGTCGGAGCGACCTCGCGCGATTTCCGGGGCGGCTAGTTTACCGCGCCGGCAACAAGGGCAAGGCGTTCGTGCGGCTGTCGAAGAAAAGGGCGCCCGGCCGGCCGCCGCTAAGCCGGGCGTTTCGCGAGCAAGCGGTCGAGCGCGTCGGCGAAGCGCTTGCGGTCCGAGTGATCCAGCGGCGCCGGCCCCTGGGTCTGCACCCCCGTTTCGCGCAGTTTTTCCAGCAGGTCGCGCATTGCCAGCCGCTCGCGGATGTTGTCGGCCGAATAGAGCTCCCCGCGCGGGTTGAGCGCCTGCGCGCCGCGCCCGATCACGTCGGCCGCGAGCGGAATGTCGGCCGTCACCACCAGGTCGCCCGCCGCCACCCGGCGCGAGATCTCGTTGTCGGCCACGTCGAAGCCGCGCCCGACCTGGATCGCGCGCACGAACTTCGAGCGCGGCACGGCGAGCGGCTTGTTCGCCACCAGCGTGGTCTGGATCTGCGAGCGCTCCGCGGCGCGGTACAGGATCTGCTTGATCACCAGCGGACAGGCATCGGCGTCGACCCAGATCTGCATCGGCCCGGGCCTCAGCCCTCCAGCGCCCGGCCAATCACCAGGCGCTGGATTTCGTTGGTGCCCTCGTAGATCGACAGCACGCGCGCGTCGCGCCAGTACTTCTCGACCGGGAAGTCGTTCAGGTAGCCGTAGCCGCCGTGGATCTGGATCGCATCCGAGCAGATCCGCTCCGCGGTCTCCGAGGCGAGCAGCTTCGCCATCGACGCTTCCTTCAGGCAGGGCTCGCCGGCGTCCTTCAAGCTGGCCGCGTGCAGCACGAGCTGGCGCGCCGCCTCGAGCGTCGTCGCCATCTCCGCCAGTTTGAATCCGATCGCCTGGTGATCGATGATCGGCTTGCCGAAGGCCTCGCGCTCGCGCGCGTAGCGTAGCGCCGCCTCGAACGCCGCGCGCGCCACACCGACCGCTTGCGCTGCGACGCCGATCCTGCCGTTCTCCAGGTAGGCGAGCGCGATGCGGTAGCCCGCGCCGGGCACGCCGAGCATGTCCTGCTCGGGCACCTCCAGCCCTTCGAGCGCGATCTGGCAGGTGTCCGCTGCACGGTGCCCCAGCTTCGCTTCTTCGCGCGCGACGCGGTAGCCGGGCGACTTGGTCGGCGCGACAAACATCGACATCCCGCGCTTGCCCGCCTGCGGATCGGTCAGCGCGACGATGAACGCGAGGTCGGCGCTGCGGCCCGCGGTAATGAACTGCTTGGTGCCTTCGATCACCCAGCGCTCGCCCTTTTTCACCGCGCGGGTCGTGAGCGCCGCCGCGTCCGTGTTGCACAGACCGCAGTCCCCGGCCGCGATCTCCTCCACCGCGAGCGCGTAGGAAACCATGTCCGCCCCCGCCCCGCCCCACTCGGGCGCGACGCACATTCCCATCAGCCCGAGCGGCCCCATCGCGCGCAGCACGTGAACGGGCACCGTGCAGGTCCGGTCCCACTCCGCTGCGTGCGGCACGATCTCCTTCTGCGCGAACGCGCGCGCCGCGTCGCGGATCTGGAGCTGGAGGTCGGTAAAGATCATGTGCAGCCGTTCCGGAAATCGGGGTCTGACCCCATTTTTCAGCGCCATTTTTCAGCGCATTCAGGTTAGCCCGGGATGGTGCGCCGCCAACCATTTGCGCACCTGCCGCAAGACCACAGCAGCTTCCTCGGCACACTCACGCGCCACTGCGTCCGAGACCGGCACTCCGCGATAGTCGCTTTGGTTCCGCACTGCGCGGTACGCATCCAGCACCCGAATCCGATCGGGAGCATCGCGACCAGCGCCGCCTGCATGATCGCGCGGTATGCGAGATCGAGCCTGGAATCGGCGCTAAGCCCGTCGACGCGCGCGTCCGCCAGCGCGCGTTCGGCCGCGGCCAGCAGGCGCGAGAGCTCGACCTTGCTCGCGGCGTGGGGCTCGAGCTTTCCAATGCGCAGCAAGTTGTCCAAGGTCATCGTCGTTCCCGATCAAGAACATTTTTCGGTCGGCCATTACGCGCTTCAGATACGGTTCCCCCGCGCCGAGCTTGGCCGCGAATTCGTCGGGCGGATACACATTCGGATTGACTTCGCGGCGCAGCGCCTCGCCGGCCGGTGCGAGGGCGAGCACGACGTCCGAGAATTTGGCCTCGCCCACGACCATCACGTCCACGTCGCTGCGAGCTCGTTCATCGCCCCGCGCCATGGAGCCATACACGAACGCGGCCCGAACGCCTGCCGCCAGCGGCTCGAGCGCCGCTCGCAGGACATCGGCGACGCCTGCCGTCTTCCTCAGGATGCTTCGCAGCTCTTCGTAGATCGGGCAGGCGGCATCGGCCTGGAACTGAACCTGGTTGCCGACCGACTTGCGCAGCAGGATGCCCGCCGAAGCCAGGCGGTCGAGCTCGCGCAGCAGCGTTCCCGGCACTTTGCCGGTGACGCGCGCGATCTCGCGCACGTGCAGCGCAGCCTCCGGATGCAGCAGGAGCAGCGCGAGGGCGTCGCGCCGGTACGCTCCGAAGAGCAGGTCGGCGAGGTTGCCGGGCACGGGGGGTCGCTTGGAAGGCATCGTTGCTAATTGTGCAACGATAGTCGCCTTTTTGGCAACATCGCTCAGCCGCGCAGATGGAAAACGGGGTCTGACCCCTATTTCCCGTCGAGCTTCGGCAGCCGCCTGAAGTCGTACGCACCCGGCCCCTGCACCGTGAGCAGCTGGCAGTCCTCGCTCGAGACGTTGAGCACCATGTGCGGCGTGCGCTTGGGCACGCGGTGGCGCTCGAGCGGCTTCATCAGCGTGGTGCGCTCGGGCTTGATCTCGCGGATCTCGAACGTGCCGCGCAGGCAGATGAACAGGTCGTCGTTGTCCGGGTGCAGGTGCCAGGGCACGCACTCTCCCGGCGCGAGCGTCTGGTCGAGCACCCGCAGCTCGGGCGTCTCGGCGAGCAGCAGCGTCTGCTTGATCGTGTAGTCGCGCTGCCAGGGGCGACTGTTGAGTAATTGGGGTCTGTCCCTGCTTTCCGCGTCAGCCATCGAGCCACTTCCTTCCGGCCTCGAACGCCGCGTCGATCACATTGACGAGCGCCGCGCGCGGATCGGGCTGCGCGAGCAGATTGTCGGCGGTCGCCACCGCGCCGAAGAAATCCTTGGTGTGCCAGTGCCCGCCCGGCGGCAGCGCCGGAAGGCGCGGATTCTTCGGCGCGCGAGAAGGGCTGATGTAGGCGTAGGGCTGCGCGTAGTAGCCGTCGCCCGGCGAGACGCCGATCTCGATCGAGCGCGAGGTCTGCGCCGGGCCCGGGTCGAGCTGCACCAGCAGCGCGAGGTCGAAGTGGTGAGGCCAGCACCGCACCAGGCTCAGGCCGGGGCGAAAGCGAGCGTGCTTGGCGCGCGCCTCCTCCAGCACGTCCGCCGCCGCGCCGAACCAGCGCGCGAGCGTATCGAGCCCCGGCTCGCGCCGCAGCGGCCGCGGCGCGACCTCGTAGGGCAGCTTCGCGCCCGAGGCGGGCTTCAGCCCCAACGCCTCGAGCTTCAGGTCGAGCCAGTCGTTCACCGCGCCCGGCATGCAGCCCTCGAGCTGCAGCAGCTCCGTATTGGCGCCGTCGCTCACGATCAGCTCGAGCAAGGCGAGCTGCAGGCCGACCCGCGCGCCTGCCTTCGTACTCGCGGGCAGCGCTGCGCTCACCAGCGCCCCCAGCCCCGCGTCCCAGCCGAGCGCGCTGTGACTGTCGTCCGGCGCCGGCGCCAGGTTCGCCCGTGCCGCCCGGGTCGGCCACTGCACCGCCCAGTGCGCCACCTCGCGCGCCGCACCCAGCTCACCCGGCGCGGGCTGGCGCAGACCCGACCAGTCCATTGTCATGGTCCCTCCTTGCGTGCGCGTCAGTCGGCGCGCACCCCGGATAGCTTACTGCGACTCGAGGTGGCGCCGCTCGAATTCCCACACCTCGGCGAAGCCGACCAGCTCGTGCAGCCGCGCCATGTCGAAGGCCGGCACCGGCGAGCCCTCGAGCGCGCCCCTCGCGAGCAGCCAGCCGTAAGCGGCCTCCAGCGCCGCGCACGCGGCGCCCATCCCCGCGCTGGGATAGATCGCGATCGAAAAGCCGCAGCGCTTGAGGGTCTGCGCCGGCAGCTCAGGCGACCGTCCGGTGGGCACCATGTTGGCGAGCAGCTTCGCCTCGCCCGCGAGCTCGGCGCCGATCTGCGCGAACTCGGCCTCCGACTCCGGCGCCTCGACGAACAGGATGTCCGCGCCGGCCTTGGCGAACGCGCGCGCGCGCCGGATCGCCTCATCCAGCCCCAGCCCCGTGCGCGCATCGGTGCGCGCCACGATCAGGAAATCGTCGCTGCGGCGCGCCTCCACCGCCACCTCCACGCGCTTGACCGCATCCGCGAGCGGCACCACGCGCCGGTTGGGCGTATGGCCGCACTTCTTCGGCATCTCCTGGTCCTCGATCTGGATCGCCTGCACCCCGGCCGCCTCGTAGCCGCGCACCGTCTCGCGCACGTTGAGCAGCCCGCCGAAGCCCGTGTCCGCATCCGCGATCAGCGGCGTCGCGGTGCCCTGCGCGATCGTGCGCGCGCGCTCCACCATGTCGCGGTAAGTGATCAGCCCCGCATCCGCCACCCCCAGGTGCGAGGCCGAAATGCCGTAGCCCGTCATGTAGAGCGCCTTGAAGCCCATGCGGTCGGCGATCCTGGCCGAGAACATCTCGAACACCCCCGGCGCGACGATGAACTCGCCGGCGGAGAGAACGGCACGCAGCGTCGGGTGGCTCATGGAAGCGTGGACATTTGTCTGCCTAACCCCTATTGCACATCGATTTCGAAGGCGGGGCGTAGCTCCTGCAGATTGCTCTTGGGTGCCCAGGGACCGGAAACATTGGAATTCGTCGTGTTGAGCAAGTAGGTGGTCACGCCGGGCGTCGAGACATCATCGAGATCGACAGTAAGATTCCAGGCGATCCTGGTATCAGCGGCCCCCGGCCCCATCACGAGCCAGTAGCGCGTGCCGGCGGCGAGCTGCGGACGGGTGTTCGAAAAGATGTGCGCCGGAGCGTCGACGGTCGTCGGCGTGGGTTGCGTACGCACGTTGGTAACCGTGAGCGATTCAATCACCCCGCCCGGAGAATTGTTCGAATCGGCGGTGACCCAGACCAGGAGGCTATTCGTCCCGCTTAGCCACCCCACCGGCGCCTGTATGTGTTTCAGCTGCCCTGCTTGTAGCGGCGTAAAGCTGACGGCGAGCATCTGCCGAGAGGTAGTGGCCGCGCCGCCGACCTGCGCGTAGTTCGTCCCAATGCAATCGAAGTCTTGCCACGTCTTCGACGAGCCGGGAAAGGTGAATTTCGGGCAGTTGAGGCTGTTGAAAAACCGCGGACCGAAATTGCCAGCCGTCCAGGCGTCGCACGTGCCGTTGTTGCAGCATTGTCCCGTAATCGGATGCACGGTACCCGTCTGGCACGAATAGCACAGCGGGCAACTCGCGACCGAAAAGCTGCTCGATTGCGAGATATTGGTGCCCCAATAGTTATCCCTCGCGGGGACAGAGAGCGTGTGTTGTCCCGGTGAAACGAAGCGCAGGGTTGACCGCGGTACGTACTGCCAGTTCTGACCGTTGTAATGCGACAGATCGAAGTTGTCGAGGTAGGGAGTGCCAAGAACTGCATTGCCCTTCTCGGTAACGACGATGTCCTGGGGCATCGCGACGCCGACCGACTTGTCCTTCGGTTGGTCGATCGAGATCGATGCGCAACTTGCGAGCAGGATGCTTAGTACGATTATCGCGAGCGATGTGCCCACCGACCGGAACAGAAACGTGAACATACCTATATCCCCCCCTCTATCGAACTGCGCACGAACATGAAAGATGACACGAGCGCAAGCTCGGCAG
>DAHVFK010000188.1 GCA_027317055.1 Betaproteobacteria bacterium
GTTCTGGGGCGTCGGCGCGACGCTGCAGTTCATCGTCATCGAATGGTCGCGCGTGGCGCTCGGCTTCGACCTGTCCAAGGCCGCGCTGCTGCAGGGCGTGGTCGCGCTCGGCATCGCCGTGGGCGCGATCGCCGCTTCGCTGCGCATCCCGCTGCATCATTCGGTGCGGGTGATCCCGATGGGCATCGCGATGGGCGTGGTGGTGATGGCGATGGTCGCGGTGCGCAGCGTCTGGGTCGCGATACCGCTGATGATCCTGATCGGCGCCCTGGCGGGCTTCTTCGTCGTGCCGATGAACGCGCTGCTGCAGCACCGTGGGCATAACCTGATGGGCGCCGGGCGCTCGATCGCGGTGCAGAACTTCAACGAGAACCTGTCGATCCTGGCGATCATTGCGCTGTACTCGTGGCTGCTGCATCGCGGACTGTCGATTTACGGCGTAATCGTGCTGTTCGGGCTGTTCGTTGCCGGTACCATGACGCTGGTGGGACTTTGGTACCTGCGCAACCGGCGCCTGCACCGGCGCAAGATCGACCGCCTGCTGTCGTTCGCGCGCTCCGAGGACTACCACCACCACCGCCGCTTCCGCTCCGAATGAGCCTTGCCGTGCCTCACTCGGCGCGGCGGAAAAGCTTGGCGTAATCCTGCTTCGCCATCGGCGGCGTGCGCGCCACCGCCAGCATGTCCTCCAGGTGCGCCGGCGCGCTCATGCCCGCGAGCGCGCTGCCGACGCCCGGCGTCGAGCGGGCGAACTGCAGCGCACGCTGTGCCGGGTTGGCGAGCCCGGCGACGCCGGCGGCGAGCGGGTCCTCGGCGGCGAAGCGCCCCTTGCCCAGCGCGTGGCTGGTCATGACGTAGGCCTTGAGCTGGTGCGCGGCCTGAATCGAGGAAGCGACGTTGCCCTGCCCGGTCGCCTGCGAAAAGCGGGTGAAGCCCTCGGTCATCGCCGGGTTGAACGGCAGCTGCAGCAGGCGCAGGTGGTGCCGCGCGCGCGGGTCCTTGCCCACGATCTGCGCCGCGCCTTCGGCCAGCCCCTGCAGCGAAGCGATGGACTGGAACAGCGCGTGGTCGGTCTCGACCCGCATGGCGTCGAAGCTCGACACGCCGTACTGGCGCAGCTTGTTCTCCTTCACCGCCTGCTCCAGCACGGCGAAGGCGCGCGCGAGCTTGCGGTTGGCCTGCTCCTTGCCGATCGCGCGGACGTGGATCTCGGGCTGGTCGATCAGGAACGCGTCGAGCGTCTCGAGCCCGAGCGCGGCGCGCGCGAACTCGAGCTGCCAGGCCAGGTAGGGCGCGGACAGCAGGTGCGCCCCGACGAGGTCCGCGCGCGTGCCGAGGCCGCGCGCCGCGACGTTGGCGTCGAACCAGCGCTCGAGGTCCGCGGGCGGGCCGTCCAGAAACAGCAGGAAGCCGCCTTTGAGCGCGACGAACACCTGCTCGCGCGCCACCCCGGCGGCGAAGGCGCGCTCGAGCCCCGCGCGCAGCGCCACCAGCGCGCGGCCGTAGCGGTAGTGCACCGCGCCGTCGAGCACGTTCAGCCCGGACAGCAGCGCGCGCTCGACGATGCGCGCCACGGCCTCGTCGGTGGCGTCGTCCGCCGCCCCGGGAAAGCTGCCCACGCCGAGCGAAGAGAGCTTCAGGTGCTGGTTGAGGAACTCGCTGTAGTGCCCTGGCGCGCAGGCGGCGCCGAACGACGCCGCGTAGGCCTCGGTGCCGGCGCGGGTGGCGTGCCCCGCAATCATGCCAGCCGCGGGTGGCGCGCCGCCGCGCGCGCCAGCGCTTTCACTTCGGCCCGGATCGCGGCCGGGCCGGGCGGGTCGGCGAAGGACTCGAACATCCAGGGCGCGGCCTGATCGTCCTCGTGCTCCCAATGCACCTCGCGCAGCAGCGCGGCGCCCGCGGGCGGCATCGCCTCGGGCAGCGCGCGCCCGGCGAGCAGCGCCCACACCCCGGCCCAGGCGCGCGCCACCAGCAGCGGGTGGTAGCCGCCGCCGCCGGTGGCGAGCAGCCGCGGCGCGCCGTCCACCACGCGCGCGACCGCCGCCAGGAAGCCTTGTGTGGTGACCGCGAGCTTGCCCAGCGGATCGGGCGCGATGACGTCGGTGCCCGCCTGCAGCACCACCGCGTCGGGCGCGAAGCGCTCGAGCGCGCGCGGCCACACCGCGTCGAACGCGTGCAGGTACTCGGCGTCGTTCGCACCGCGCGGCAGCGACAGGTTGACCGCCTCGGCGTCTTCCAGCGCGCCGCCTTCGAAGGGATAGGCGTAGCCGGTATCCATGTGCAGCGACAGCATGAGCGCCTCCGGGTCGCCGCGCAGCGCTTCGGCCACGCCGTCCGGATAGTGCGCGTCGAGATCGACGTACAGCACGCGCAGGCCCGCAGCGCGCAGACGCAGCACCGCGAGCGCGTTGTCGTTGAAGTAGCAAAAGCCCTGCGCGCGCGCGGGCCGCGCGTGGTGCATGCCGCCCGCGGGGTTGAACGCGCGCCGCCCGGCGAGCGCCTCCTCGGCCGCCTGCAGGCTCCCGCCCGCCGCGGTCGCGGGGCGGGTGAACACGTCCGCGAACCAGGGATTCTCCAGCACCCCCAGCGCGTAGCGCTCGCGATCGGCCTGCGCCACTTCGCGCGCCTCCTCGGCGCGGCGCACGGCGGCGACGTAGCCCGGATCGTGGAACGCGGCCAGCTCGGCCTCGCTCGCCGCGCGCGCCTCGAGGTACTCGCCCTCGGCCAGCAGGCCGCAGCACTCGATCAGCCGCTCGGCGAGCGCCACGCGCGGGATCGCGAGCGGGTGGTTGCGGCCGTAGCCGCGCGCGGCGAAGCGCGGCGAGGAAATGAAGCGCGCCGTCACGCCGCGATTCTTCCCTCTTTGACGCAGCGCGTTCGCAGATAGAGATAGACGTGGCGCGCGAGCCGGATCGCCATCTTCTCGGGCACCGCCGGCAGCGCGTCCGTGCGCCCGAGCGCGAGGCAGTTGCGGTAATAGACCAGCTCGCGCAGGTTGTCGCGGATCGCGTTCCAGGTCGGGTCGCCCTTCACCAGGACCTTGAACGCATCGAGCAGGTCCGCGTCCCCCGCCGGCACCGGCTTGCTGCCCTCGGCCGCGAGGTAGGCGCGGATCAGCGCGAGCGCGGCGCCGGTGGCCGCTTCGAGCGCCGGCTCGAGCGCGACCGGCTCGCCCGCGGCGAGCCTTCGCTCCCAGGCGGCGATCTCGCCGTCGATCCGTTCGAGCTCGCGTTGCATGCCGTATTTTAGATCGCGCGCGCCTGTACGACGATGGCTTGTCCGTAGCCTGAATAGGGATTGCCGCCCGCCGCCGCCAGCGCGGCGGCGACCTTTCCGATCACGATATCGAGCGAGACGCCCCGCTTCTCCAAGAGCGCCGACCTTGGCGTGCCGCGGACTTGGCCGGTCGCGATGGCATTGGGGTCCGCTCCCTCGATCGCGATCCGCTTCGTTTCGATCAGCGTCTCGCGAAAGCCCGCACCCGAGAGAAGCTGCCGCAAGTCTTCCGTGTCGTGCATGTCGTAAGGGGTCCGAAATCGCATTTCGATGTCCCCGGGGAACATCGCCTCGAGCACTGCGGCGTTGACCGCGGCGTGCGGGTTTTCCTCTATTCGATCCCATACGTTGAACAGGAGGATGCCGCCGTGTGCGAGAACCCGCCGCGCCTCCTTGAGCATCGCCTGCCGGTCCGGCACGAACATGATGCCGAATCCGCAGACAACCGCGCCGAACGTGTGATCTGCGAAGGGCAGCGCGAGCGCATCGGCCTCCCGCCATTCGACGCCATTGCCGTCGCCGAGCTTGGCGCGCGCGTAGTCGAGCATCGCGGCACTCAGGTCGGTCGCGACAACGCGCACGCCTGAATCGATGCGTTCGCGAAGCCGCCGCGTCACGAGGCCAGTGCCGCAGGCGATCTCCAGCAGGTCGCCGGGCGGCCGGATCGGGAGGCGTCGCACGAGGTCGGCCGCAAACGGATCAAACCAGAGCGGGCCAATGCAGTCGTTGTAGTACGCTGGTCCCTTAAAGCCGGATGGCGCGCCTGGTTGCAAGATTACCAGCTACCGGGGATCGCGATGCCGGGCCTTGGCGCTATCGGCAGGATTTCGGTTTCCATGTAGGTCCGAAACTCGGCGGAGAGCCAGTGCTTCCGGTCTTCCCAGTATCCGGCAAACGCGGCCATGGACTTGTAGTCGATCATGAGCTGAGTCATGCCGCTCCAATGCGCCTCGCTGACCGAATTCTCGCGTTTCAGCAGGTACGCATTTTCGTAGATGCGCAACAGATTGCTCGTAAAGGTCCAGTAGCGCACGCGGGTCGGGCCTCCCAATTGCGTCTTGTGACCCGCTTCGACCAGAACTTCGGCGAGTCCCTGATCCGACGCCAGCAGACTGAACATGCTCCGCAGGTCGCCGGCCATCGCATGAGCCGTGCCTTGACGCAGCGCCTTCGTGTTCTGGCGCAGCTGAAGCGCAAGGTAAATCAACGTCGCAAGAACACCGAAAGAGGCAACGATGTCTCCCAGAGCGCCGAGTTCCGCGATCGACATGGTCGTTCTCCCTTCGCCGCCGAAGCGCGCGGGCTAAGCGGCCGCCGCCAGGCGGGCGAGATCGAGGGCTTTCATGCCGACTTTGCCACCGAGCAATGTGGCTTCGCGGTTGAGCGCCGAGATCACCCCCTCCAGCAGGGTCGAGCGGCCGTCGCCGATCCTCGCCGTCATCGATGAGACTGCGGCGGCGGCGATGCCGGCCTGGCCCAGGACTTCGAGCGAGGCGATGCCGGCATTCTCGATGCCCATCGAGGCGTCGTTGCCGATGCTCAGTCTGGGCCGGATCTTGGCGACATATTCGCCCGCGGGCAGGGCGGCGTGCGAGCCGGTCGCCATCACTTGGCCCTGGTCCTGCGCCGTCATCAGCGCGACAGAATCGACGCTGACAATGCCGCGGCGCTTGCCCTCGGCCTTTTCGTGGACGTAGCGCGTTTCTTCGCGCGGCTCCGGCTGGCCGTGGGGCAGCGGCGCGTTGCGCAACTGTTCGGCGGCATCGCGGCAGGTCATCCCGGCCGTCACGCCGCAGGCCGCCGCGATCCGGTTCACCCGGCTGAGGACGCCGCGGCGCATCATGTCCTCGCCGTCGCCGATGCGTGCCGAACTCGCTGCCACTGCCGCGACCGCCATGCCGAGATTTTCCGCCCAGGCAAGGCCCGAGACGCCGGCCTGGTCGAGGCCGATGCCGGCATCATGCAGAATGGCGGCACGGGCGCGGGCCCGAGCCGAGAGATAGACGGTGAAGATCGCGGAATGGCTGCCGCCGACCACTACCGAGCCCGGCGTCTCCGGCGGCAAGCGCGTGGCCGAAGGCGTCACGATGAGCCGAACGGCAGACTCCATGTTGAGTCCTTTCGCGGTTAACTGCGATGCATGGGCCAGTCTACTCCCTTGCATTGACTGAAGGCACTATCCGGGGCGGGGCAGCCGTTGGCTGTTAACATCAGCGACAAGTCCCCATTTGGACGTAATCATTTGGAAATGTCATGTCCAAACCGATGGTTCGCATGGTGAAGCTCAATGGCCTGCAGTACAACGCGAACCGCGATCCGCAGGCGTATAGGCGCATGACGGGCGAAGCGTTCCGCCTTGAGGCGCTACTCGAGGGCGCGGGCGAGGCGCAGTGCAGCGTGAGCGACGAGCGCGGCGGCGCGCTCGCGCAGGCGAGCGTGGCACGGCCCGGGCGCTTTTCCTGCGAGCTCAAATTCGACCGCTCCGGCTCGCGGCTGATGACGCTACGCGTCGCCAGCGGCGGCGAACAGTACCTGCAGACCCTGCGCCTGGATGTGATGGCGCACGCCTGGGTCGGCTGAGTCAGAGTATCACCGGCGCGTCGGGCAGCTCGTCGACGTTGCGCGTCCCGGCCGCGAAGTGGCGCGCCAGCAGCGCGCCGATGCGCCGCAGCCCGTCGATCGCGCCGCGCTCGAATTCGCCGGCGCGGAACGCCTCGCTCATCGCGCGGCACACCGCGTCCCATTCGTCCTGCGCCACGCGCGCGGCGATGCCGCGGTCGGCGACGATCTCGACGCTGCGGTCGGCGAGCAGGACGTAAATCAGCACGCCGCTGTTGTCCTCGGTATCCCAGACCCGCAGCCGGCCGAATACTTCGAGCGCGCGCTCGCGCGGCGCCAGAGGGCGCGCAAGGTGCGCAATCGGCAACGAGGCTTCAACCGCGAAGCGCAGCTCGCCGCGGTGGCGCGATTCCTGCGCCTTGATTTCGGCTTCGATCGCGCGCAGCGCGGACGGTGGAAACGCGCGCCGCGCGGCCGCGCGGTCGCTGAACAGGTGTCGCAGGAAGCGCCGCATGTTCACCAGCTGCCGGAGGCGCCGCCGCCGCCGAAGCTGCCCCCGCCGCCGGACCAGCCCGAGGAGCCCCCGCCGGCGCCGAAGCCTCCCCCGAAACCTCCGAAGCCTCCGCGGCCGATGCCGTACCCTGCGCGCGCGCCGACCGTGAGCAGGACGATGAACACGATTGCCCCGATCAGCATCCCGCCGAGCAGGCCGAAGAGCACGAACGCGATGCCGCCGGCCGCGACGCCGCCGAGCCCCGCGCCGAGGACGCGCCCGAGCATCGCGGTCAGCATGCCGCCGAACATCATTGCCGCCACGACCGCAAACAACACCGTGCCAAGCGAAAGCCCGGACTGGTCGCGCGCGGCCGCCTTCGGCGCAGGCAGCGGCTCGCCCTCGATCAGCCCCATCAGCGCCGCGGTCCCCGCCTCCACCCCACCCGCGTAGTCGCCGGCGCGAAAGCGCGGCAGGATGATCTCGTTGATCACGCGCCACGCGG
>DAHVFK010000189.1 GCA_027317055.1 Betaproteobacteria bacterium
GCAGCGAGCCGGCCAGAGTGTAGAGGAAGAACTTGAGCGCGGCGTAGACCCGGTTGGGCCCGCCCCAGACGCCGATGATGATGAACATCGGGATCAGGGTGGCCTCGAAGAAGACGTAGAACAGGACCCCATCGAGCGCGGCGAAAACGCCGTTCATCAGTCCCGACAGGATCAGGAACGAGGCGTAGTACTGCGCCACGCGGCTCTGCACCACGCTCCAGCCCGCGATCACGACCAGGATGGTGATGAAGCTGTTGAGCAGCACGAACAGCACGCTGATGCCGTCCACCCCGAGGTGGTAGTTGACGTTGAAGCGCTCGATCCAGGGAATGTTCTGCACGAACTGCATGCCGGGGTTGTGCAGGTCGAACCCGGTGTAGAGCGGGATCGTCACCGCGAAGCCGATCAGCGCGCCGATCAGCGCCAGCGAGCGCTGCATCGACGCGTTGCGCTCGCCGCCCGCCGCCAGCACCAGCAGGCCGGCAACGATCGGAACCCAGATGGCGAGAGAAAGCAGGTTGGCGTTCACGAATGTCCGTTCACGTGCGCAGGAAGAAATAGGTCAGCAGCACGACCCCGATCAGCATCGTGAACGCGTACTGATACACCAGTCCGGACTGGAATAGCCTGACCACCGAAGCGACCCAGCCGACCACGCGTGCCGAGCCGTTCACCAGCACGCCGTCGATCACCGCCTCGTCGCCGCCCTTCCACAGGCCGGTGCCGAGCAGCCGCGCGCCGCGCGCGAACAGCCATTCGTTCAGCTCGTCGACGCCGTATTTCTGGTTGACCAGGGCGTAGATCGGCCCCAGCGCCAGCGCGATCTTCTTCGGCAGGTCGGTACGGTACAGATACAGGTAGCCTGCGAGGCCCGCCCCGGCGAGGCCGAACCAGAACGGCGCCGCGGCGATGCCCTGCAGCATGAAGCTCCATACGCCGTGGTACTCCTCGTGGAAACGCTGCACGATGCTCGAGCCGAAATAGTCGCCGAACACGATCGGGCCGATCCACCAGCCGGCAGCGACCGAGGGGATCGCGAGCAACACCAGCGGCAGCGTCACCACCCAGGGCGATTCCTTGAGGTGCGCGCGCGTGTGCGCGTCCATACGCGGCTCGCCGTGGAAGGCGTAGAACACGAGACGGAACGAGTACAGCCCGCCGAAGAACACCCCCAGCAGCAGCGCCGCATAGGCGAAGCCGGCGCCCGAAGCATGCGAGGCCTGCACCGCCTCGAGGATCGCGTCCTTGGAGAAAAAGCCGGCGAACGGCGGCAGCCCGGCGTTGGCGAGCGCGCCGATCAGCATCGTCAGGTAGGTGATCGGCATGTATTTGCGAAGCCCCCCCATGCGCCGCATGTCCTGCTCGTGATGCAGGGCGATGATCACCGAACCGGCGCCAAGGAACAGCACCGCCTTGAAGAACGCGTGCGTCATGAGGTGGAAGATGCCGACCGAGTAGGCAGACGCCCCCAGCGCGACCGTCATGTAGCCCAGCTGCGACAGGGTCGAGTAGGCGATCACGCGCTTGATGTCATACTGCGTCACCGCCACGAGCGCCATGAACAGCGCCGTGATCGCTCCGATCACCATCACGACCGAACGCGCGGTCTGGGAAAGCTCGAACAGCGGCGACATGCGCGCCACCATGAAGATCCCCGCGGTCACCATGGTCGCGGCATGGATCAGGGCCGAGATCGGGGTCGGGCCCTCCATCGAGTCCGGCAACCAGACGTGAAGCGGAAACTGCGCGCTCTTGCCCATCGCCCCGACGAACAGCAGCAGGCAGATCAGGGTCATGCCGGAGGCCGCGCCCGGCGCCTGCGAGAAGACGGATGCGTAATCCAGGCTACCGAACTGCGACAGGATCAGCGCGATGCCGAGCAGAAAGCCGAAGTCCCCCACCCGGTTCACCAGGAAGGCCTTGAGGCTGGCGTAGATCGCGCTCGGGCGCGTGTACCAGAACCCGATCAGCAGGTAGGACACCAGGCCGACCGCCTCCCAGCCGAAGAACAGCTGCAGGAAGTTGTTGCTCATCACCAGCATCAGCATCGAGAAGGTGAAGAGCGAGATGTAGGAGAAAAAGCGCTGGTAGCCCGGGTCGTCCGCCATGTAGCCGACGGTGTAGATGTGCACCATCAGCGAGACGAAGGTGACCACCACCATCATCAGCACCGTCAGGCGGTCGATCAGGAAGCCGATCTCGAAGCGCGTGCCGCCGCTGGCGAGCCAGGTGTAGACCGTGCCGTTGAAGCCATGGCCGGCGCTCACGTCGGCGAAGATCGCGCACGAGGCGGCAAACGAGATCGCCACCGACAGGATCGTCACCCAGTGCGCGCCCGCGCGTCCGATCGCGCGCCCGAACAGGCCGGCGACGATCGCGCCCGCGAGCGGCGCGAGCGGCACGATCAGGTAGAGGGTCTTCATCGCGATCATCTGTATGCTTCTCAGCCTTTCAGGGAATCCAGGTCCTCGACGTCGATCGTGTTCAAATTGCGGAACAGGACCACCAGGATCGCCAGCCCGATCGCGGACTCGGCGGCGGCCACGGTGAGGATGAAGAACACGAACACCTGCCCGGCAATGTCGCCCAGGAAATACGAGAAGGCGATGAAGTTCAGATTCACCGCGAGCAGCATCAGCTCGATCGCCATCAGCAGGATGATGATGTTGCGCCGGTTGAGGAAAATCCCTACCACGCTGATTGCGAACAGCACCGCGCCGAGCACCAGGTAGTGGTTGAGCGTGAGCGGGCCCATCACTCGTCCCTTTCCGAGGGCATCGATACCAGCCGCACACGGTCCTCGCGCCGCACCTTCACCTGCTCGGCCGGGTTCTGGTAGCGGCGGTCCTTGCGCCGGCGCAGGGTCAGCGCGATCGCCGCGATGATCGCCACCAGCAGGATGACCGCGGAGACCTCGAACGCGTAGGCGTAATGGGTGTACACCAGCAGCCCGAGCTGCCTGGTGTTGCTGTTGCCCGGGCCCGGCTCGGCTGCCGGCGCGGCTTCGAACACATGGCGCGCGAGCAGCGCGACCATCTCGAACACCAGGATTCCGCCCACCACTACGGCCAGCGGCAGGTTGCGCCAGAATCCTTCGCGCAGCCGCTCGAGGTTGATGTCGAGCATCATCACCACGAACAGGAACAGCACCATCACGGCGCCGACGTAGACCAGCACCAGCGCAATGGCGAGGAACTCCGCTCTCAGCAGCAGCCAGATTCCGGCCGCGGTGAAGAACGCCAGTACCAGGAACATGGCGCTGTGCACCGGGTTGCGCGCGGTGATCACGCGCAGCGCGGCCAGCAGCAGGATCGCCGAGAAGGCGTAGAAAAGTGCGGTTTCGAACATTCGTTCTTGTTGCTTATCGGTAAGCGGCGTCGGCCGCGCGGTCCTTCGCGATTTGCTCCTCGTAGCGGTCGCCGACCGCGAGCAGCATCGGCTTGGTGTAATAGAGATCTCCGCGCTTCTCGCCGTGGAACTCGAAGATCCGGGTCTCGACGATGGCGTCCACCGGACAGGCCTCCTCGCAGAAGCCGCAGTAGATGCACTTGATCAGGTCGACGTCGTAGCGCGTGGTGCGGCGCGTGCCGTCGGCGCGCTGCTCGGATTCGATGTGTATCGCGAGCGCGGGGCAAACCGCCTCGCACAGCTTGCACGCAATGCAGCGCTCCTCGCCGTTGGGGTAGCGGCGCAGCGCGTGCAGCCCGCGAAAGCGCGGGCTCTGCGGCGTCTTTTCCTCCGGGAACTGGACCGTGATCTTGCGCGCGAACGCGTGCCGGCCGGTGAGCATCAGCCCGCGCACCAGCTCGAGCAGCAGGAAGGATTTGAAGAATTCGGCGATGCGTTTCATGCCGCCCCCTAGCTCCAGATGCTCCAGCGCGTCTGCATCCAGGCCCCGACCACCGCCAGCCAGATCAGCGTCACCGGAATGAAGATTTTCCAGCCCAGGCGCATGATCTGGTCGTAGCGGTAGCGCGGGAACGTGGCGCGAAACCACAGGAACAGCGAGACGATGACGAACACCTTGAGCAGCAGCCAGGCGAACGGCGGCACCGCGTTGAACAGCTGCGAGTCGATCGGCGGCTGCCAGCCGCCGAAGAACATCACCGCGGTCAGCGTGCTGATCAGGATCATGTTCATGTACTCGGCGAGGAAGAACAGCGCGAACGCCATGCCCGAGTACTCGATCATGTGCCCGGCAACGATCTCCGACTCGCCTTCGACCACGTCGAACGGCGCGCGGTTGGTCTCCGCAATGCCGGAGACGAAGTACACCACCAGGATCGGCAGCAGCGGCAGCCAGTTCCAGGACAGGAAGTTGATGCCCATCGAGGCGAACATCCCCCTGCCCTGCGCGTTGACGATGTCCGACAGGTTGAGGCTGCCCGAGACCATCAGCACCACCACCAGCGCAAAGCCCATCGCAATCTCGTACGACACCATCTGCGCCGCCGAGCGCATGGCGCCCAGGAATGCGTACTTCGAGTTCGAGGCCCAGCCGGCGATGATCACGCCGTAGACCCCCATCGAGGTCAGCGCCATCAGGTACAGCAGGCCGGCGTTGATGTTCGCCAGCACCACCTCGGGCGCGAAGGGCACCACCGCCCACGCCGCCAGCGCCGGCATGATCATCAGGATCGGGCCGAGGATGAACAGGCCCCGGTCGGCGTTGGTGGGGACGATGATCTCTTTCAGCAGCAGCTTCACGCCGTCGGCGATCGGTTGCAGCAGCCCGAGCGGGCCGACCCGGTTGGGCCCGATGCGAATCTGCATCCAGCCGATCAGCTTGCGCTCCCACAGCGTGAGGTAGGCCACGCACAACATCAGCGGAGCCACGATCGCCACGATGAACGCGAGGTTCCACGCCGTTTCTATCAATGCTGCGCGCCAGTCCATCTAGGCCGACTTCCCCACCGCGAGCTTCTCGAGCGTCACGCTGCCGAACATTGCGCCCAGCCCGGCGGTCGAAGGATGCGCCGCGGCCACGCGCACGCATTCGTCGGGCAGACCATCGTCGAGCGCCGCTGCCAGGCGTGCTTCGCCCTGGCCCTGCTTCACCCGCACCGGCTGGCCGGCGGCGAGGCCGAGCCGCGCCATGAGCCTGGAATTCATCCACGCGCGCGGCGGCTGGGCGTCGCGCGTCTTCTGCAGCGCAGGCGCGCGCCGCACCAGCGCGTCGGCGAAGTAGAGCGGCACGTCGGCGATGCGCTGCAGCCCGCCCGGCCTCGTTGCGGGAGGCTTCTTGTCATTCGAAACGGCGTTCGAAAGCAGCGCAGCGATGTCCTTGCCGCGCAGGCATTCCTCGCGCACCTGCTCGCAGCTGTCGTACTCGAAGTCCTGCACGCCCAGCAGCGTGCCGAGCACGCGCAGCACCTTCCAGGCCGGGCGCGCCTCGCCCAGTGGACGCACCGCGGCGTGGAAAATCTGCAGCCGCCCCTCGGTGCTGACGAAGCTGCCGGGTGTTTCGGTGAACGGCGCGATCGGCAGCATGACGTGCGCGTAGTCCGCCGTCGCCTGGCTCTTGAACGCCGACAGCGCGACCACGAACCGCGCGCCGCGCAGCGCGCCCAGCGCCGCCTGCGGGTCGGCGCAGTCGAGCTCGGGCTCCGCATTCAGCAGCAGGTAGGCCCGGCGCGGTCCGGCGACGAGCTCGGCCGCGTTGCCCCCGAGCGGCAGGCCCGCGATGTAGCCGCCGACCGAATTGGCCGCTTCGCCGAGAAAGCCGAGCTTGACGCCGAGCGCCAGCGCCGCGGCGTGGATGCGCGCCGCCTCGGGATGCTGCTGCGCGAAGTTGCCGATCAGTACCGCGGCGTTCTTTCCCCCGCTCAGCACTTGCTTGAAATTCAAAATCTGGTCAGGTATTTCCGAGGGCGCCACGATCTTCTTGCTCGCGACCGGCATCAGCCAGTCGTCGTCGACCGAATGCAGGACGTGGATCTGGGCACCGCGCTTGGCGGCCTGGCGCAGCCGGTGCGCGATGAGCGGCTGATCCTTGCGCAGGAACGAGCCCACCACCAGCACGCGGTCGAGCGCGCCCAGCTCCGCCACCTGCATGCCGAGCCAGGGCACGGCGCCGCTGCCGTCGCTTGAGAAGTCCGACTGGCGCAGGCGGAAATCCGCCCCGCCGCCGAGCCCGCCTGCGAGCCGCTGCAGCAGGTAGAGCTCCTCGAGCGTGCTGTGAGGGGTGGCGAGCGCGCCCAGGTCGGCGCCGGCGGCCTTCAGCCCGGCGCAGACGGCGTCGAGCGCCGTTTCCCAATCGCTCTCCTGCCATTGCCCGTCGCGCTTGAGCATCGGCCGCGTCAGGCGCGCGTCGCTGTTGAGCGCCTCGTAGGAATAGCGGTCCTTGTCCGATAGCCAGCACTCGTTGATCGCCTCGTTCTCGAGCGGCAGCACGCGCATGACGCGGTTCTGCGTGGTCTGCACCACCAGGTTGGAGCCCAGGCCGTCGTGCGGCGAGATCGACTTGCGCCGGTCCAGCTCCCAGGTGCGGGCGCTGTAGCGGAACGGCTTCGAGGTAAGCGCGCCGACCGGGCACAGGTCGATCATGTTGCCCGAGAGCTCGGAGTCGACCGTCCTGCCGACGAAGGCCACGATTTCGGCGTGCTCGCTGCGATTGATCATACCGAGCTCCATCACCCCGGCGATCTCCTGGCCGAAGCGCACGCAGCGCGTGCACTGGATGCAGCGCGTCATTTCCTCCGCCGCCACCAGCGGCCCGATGTCCTTGTGCAGCACCACGCGCTTTTCTTCCTGGTAGCGCGAGCCGCTCTTGCCGTAGCCGACCGCCAGGTCCTGCAGCTGGCACTCGCCGCCCTGGTCGCAGAT